>NZ_JALUFF010000068.1 GCF_027052235.1 Thermococcus sp. | reverse complement strand
CTCCAGCCCTCTTCTGGCCGTCAAGTTTCTCCTTCAGCTCGTCTCCGTACTTCCACAGGATTCTCCTCGGGTCTAGGAGCAGTTCCCTCTCGACCCCATCGAGGACTTCCTTGAAATCCCATTTGAACTCCTGGGGTTTCTCTTCCTCCTTCCCGAAGAGCGTGAAGCGACCGGTCTGCCATTCGCGGAGGAGCCATCTAGCCGTTTCCTCAAGGTCGATCTCGCCACCGGTTTTTATCATTCCACGTTTCTCGCCTATCTTTCTGAGGATTTCCTCCTCGCTCTCGAACTCCTCTATCCCGAACTTCTCGGTTATTGCTTCCTTCCGCGTTTCGAGGATGCGGGAGATGAGCTTTAGGGCTGGCTTTACAGGTTCATCTATCTTGTCCGCTGGAAAGCCTCCCTTTATCACCAGCTCGTCGAAATCGTCAATTGGGACGACGCCGGGGCTGTCGAGAAGCCATATCCTCTTGCTCAGCCTGATTAACTGTTTTCCCTTTGTGTAGCCGGGTATTGGAGCGGTTCCAACGGCCCTCTTTCCCTTGAGGGTGTTGATTATCGTGCTCTTTCCAACGTTAGGGTAGCCTATGAGGGCAACTTTTACCCTCTCCTTTTCCTCCAGCAGAGGCTTCGCGAGCTTTTTAATTTCTCTCCGCAGGATTCCCGTTCCCTTCCGTTCCCTCGCGCTTATGAAGACAACGGGAATCTCGCTCCTCCTCTTGTATTCTTCCGCCCACTCCTTTGGAACCAAATCGGCCTTGTTCATGACTATGAGGAGGGGTTTTCCGCTCTCTCTCACGAGCTTTTCGAGCTTTCTGTTGCGAGTTCCTATTGGGTCCCTGGCGTCAACTACCTCGACGACAAGGTCAGCCTCGTCTATTACCTCCCTCACCACTCGCCACGCTTTCCTCTGCTTCATCCCTAACCACCGTTATTTCGAATATCACTGTCCCCCCGTCTGTGTAGGGCGGACCCGGGTCGAGGCACTGGATGTAGGCTTTGTCGCCTCTGCCGAGGCCTAACTCGCTCGGTTTAATACCCTTTCGGAGGGCAACGATGTAAGGTAGCAACGAAGCAAATGCATGGGTGCATATCGCGTCGGTTTCGTCAAGCTTCACCCTCGGCCCTTCAATGACTATCCTGTCACCGGGCTTGAAAACGGGGCATCTCCCCCTTATCTCCACCACTTTAATCTCAAGCCTCTCCATCCTCCCACCGAAATTTAAATAAAGCTTGACCTTCAAAAGTTATTCGAGTCTAAAGACCTTTATTATAACGATAACGGTGGTGCTCAACGTGGCCGAGGATATAGAAGCAAAAATTCGCCGTTTAAGAGAGCTGGGTAAGGTAAGCGCTGAAGCCGCAGCTCCCCCAGCCAAGCCCCCAACTCCTTCTCCAAAAAGGCCTCCCCGCAGGCCCCGCTCCCTCAGCACAATAAGGGAAAAGGAGCGTAGAAAAAGAATACTCATCGGTGCGTCGATTCTAATAATCATAATTCTTATCGTCTCAATTGGTGTTTACGCCTACCTTCAGAACCGGACTGTCAGTGAGCTGAAGAATGCTAGGGCGGAGAAGCTCAAGGAGGTCAACAGTTACTTTAGCAGTTACAAGTTCACAAACGCGAACTGTACCGCCAACGTTACCTACTACAAGAGCCAGGTTATCTCAAGGATTCTCGCGGCGAAGAGCCTAAGCGAGCTCAGCTCCATAAATGTGAAAGCCTATTTTGACAAAGCCGTCCAGGCCTACGAACAGTGTGTTGCCAAAGAAAAGGAACGCGAGTACCAGAGGGAGCTCAACCAGACCAAGCGGAGAAAGATTCAGGAGATAAAGCTGGCCTTCCAGCCACTTCTAGCCATGCCCCTTCCCGACAGTATAAAAGCGAAGGTGATTTCAAGCCTAAAGAACCTTGAACAGCAGGTTGAGAGCGCCAAGACGATTGAACAGGTGAACTCCGTGAACCCAGATCCCTACCTGCTCTCCCTGTGGAGGGACTACTATTACTACAAGATAGACAGCGTGACCTCCCCAGATGTCATCCTTGAGAAAGACGGAGTCAAGAAACTCATCTCCAAGAGCGAGGCCAAGTCGATACTCGGGAGTATTATGGACTATCGTGAGCTCCTTGAATACAGGATCTATCCGGTCAAGTACGTTGAGATTGCCCTTGTTCTACCCAGGGACAGAATAACAGGAGGCTTTCTCCAGCCGGGTGATAAGGTTGTGTTCTTTGCAACAAATGGAACAAAGAACGCTTACAAGGAAATCGTAAACCAGGGATACGTGGAGATGGTTCTCCTTCCCATCGACGCGGGCCAGATATCGGCAAGTGAATCACAGAGCCAGGCAAGCTCGTCCTCAACGACCTCCTCAAACACCTATACCGAGAGCCATTCGGCCAATTACAACCCTGGGGAAACCAGCTACACCAACGGAACTAGCTATTCAGACACTTACTCAAATTCACAGAGCGCTGGCCAGAGTTCCTCCGCCAGCTATACCTACAGCGTTGACCTCGCCGAAATATTGAAGGCCATAGCAGCCGGAAAGATACAGGCCAGCGACGAGGTCAAGACTCAGCTCAACAGGTACGGCTGGAAAGTGCTCAACTTAGAGGAATCCTCCGATATGCTCGTACTGAGCCCAGATACCGAGTTTCTCGTCATAGTAAAGGTGCCCTCAATCTTCGTTCCCGACATACTCTCCAACCAAGAGAGCCTGTACGTGGCCAAGGTATCTACCTGAGGTGATGGGCATGAGGAGAATCTTTCCCTTTCTTCTGATTTTGTTTTTAGTTCCTCTGAGTTATGTTTCAGCCCAGAGCTACTCCCTCCCCGGAGCATACGGTTACCTAAACTACAACAATATTGGACTCGCCGGGGAGACAACCCTCGATATAAACGTTACCCTCATTAACATCGCTCCGTACCCCAAGTTCGTTGTCTTGAACCCCAGGTATGACTTCAAGATACTCCGTTCCGATAAGGAGTTCGGCTACACCTACCGGGTAGGCAACACGATTGAAGGCAGAATCTCGCTTTACACCCTAAATCACAGCCTGAATTATATGGTAGGTTTCTGGATAATGCCGTATGAGACCGTTAAAATAAACTTTAGAATTAACTCAAATGCATCGTATACCGTTGATATGCTGGACTACCAAAGTCCCTGCGGGGAGACTGGCCACATAGACTCGGTAACATTCACAAACGGCACGTTAAGTCACCTCTACATCAACATTCCTCCTGACGAGATTGAAAAGCTGACCTGTGGCGTCGTTTATCCCCAGCTTCTCAACTATCCAAAGATAATGAGTCTCAAATCCATGCTTCCCTTCCTAGATAGATATATAAAGGTACTGAAGGTTGAAGGTCTGATAAGATTCAAGGTAACCAACGTCCCAAACGAGGATAACTCAACCTTTGGTGTGTTCTTTGCCATGGCCCCACCGATACTCTTCAGCGATGCCAGAACGTACGACTACTACCCCAACTACACCATGACATACAGTGAATATGTAAAAGACTTTATCTGGAAGTTCCAAGGAGCTGAACCCCCTAGGAGAAGAAACGTGCCAGAGGTAAACGCCACATCAAACCTCTTCCATCTAACCACCAGCCTGCTCTCTGGCGTAAGTGTTCCAAGGTACAAGCCAAAATCCCGTAGAAGGGCAAGGTTTGACTTCCCGGTATGGATCGTCCTCATGAAGAAAGATGTTGAAATAACGTATCGTGTGAGCTGGACGAACTCCGGAAGGTGAGATGGTGAGTGTGGAGAGAAAAAAGAAATCCAAGCAAGAGTTTTCTTGGATAGATGAGATACTGGAAGGTGAAACTCCTCTCGAGGAAGTCCTTCATAAGGGAAAGAAAGAGGAGACACCTCTCCCCTTCCTGGAGAGTTCCGTGGGTAGCTTAGAAGATATACTGAGCGGAGAGAAAAAGGAGGAGGAAAAAGAGGGTCCCTCCTCCGGGGCCGATTTTCTGGCCTCAATACTCGGGGGAGAGGGAGAAAAGGAAGAGAATAAAAAGGAGAGCGGGACAGGCTTTCTGGAGGATATACTTACCGGAGGAAAAAAAGAGAAGCCCAAAAAAGAAGAAAAGCCCTCTGGCGGTTTGCCAATCGGTGGAGAGGCAGGCGTGGATTTCTTGAGCAAGATACTCGTCGAGTCCGAGCCAAAAAGACCCTCCAAACCAGCAGGGCCTCCCCTTCTCAGCACAATACTCGGTCCAGAGAGAACAGAAGAAGTGTCATACGCGGGTAGGGCCCAGGTTCTCGACGCCTACGGCAATGTGCGAATCCTCAAGGTGAAGGGAGAACCAGTTCCAATATACGAGCTCATACTCCCCAAGCTGAGCAAGGACGAGGAAATGCTCTTCAAAAGGATTAAGGAGAGGGCAATAACCGAAATCCAGATAGACCCCGCCGCAATCCCCGACCCCGAAAAGCGCAGGCGGGTGTTTCTGGATGCAGTTAAAAAGATGATAAAAGATGAAGCACCGCACTTCTCAGAGGGCAGAATTGAGGTGCTGGCCGAGCTCATAGTCCAGCAGATGATAGGCTACGGTAAACTTGACCCCCTTGTAAGGGACGACAATCTTGAGGAGATAATGGTCATAGGAACGGGAAAACCAGTCTACGTCTGGCACAGGAAGCACAACATGTGCAAGACCAACATAACATTCCCAGATGAAAGGGAGATACTGAACATCATAGAAAGGATAGCCAGGGAGGTCGGAAGGCGGATTGACCAACAGAGCCCCCTCCTTGATGCACGCCTTCCCGACGGAAGTCGTGTCAACGCAACGATCCCCCCGATAAGCCTCGATGGGCCTACAATAACAATACGTAAGTTCAAGAAGGATCCCCTCACGATCATAGACCTAATCAAGTATCAAACAATGAGTTCAGACATAGCCGCTTTCCTCTGGGTTCTCGTTGACGGTTTGGGAGTCAAGCCCGCCAACATACTGGTTTCCGGTGGGACCGGTTCCGGTAAGACCACAACTCTAAACTCCCTCGCCATGTTCATCCCGCCCAGCGAGCGCGTCATAAGCATTGAGGACACAGCGGAGCTCCAACTACCAGTTGAGCACTGGATAAGGCTCGAAACAAGACCCCCGAACCTCGAAGGAAAGGGAGAGGTAACGATGGACGACCTGGTGAGGAACACGTTGCGTATGCGTCCAGACAGGATTATAGTCGGTGAGGTTCGTGGGCCTGAGGCGAGAACGATGTTCACGGCCATGAACACGGGGCATAATGGGGCCCTTTATGACTTCTCGGTTATTCAGCTCTCCGATGGACGCTTCGAGCTCATTGGCAATTTAATTGAGAAGCTCTTCGAAAAGTACTCGGGCAGAGTAAAGACGTACAAAGACTTGGAGTACGTGGAACTGGATGAGGAAGACCGCTTTGAAGTGGTGAGCGTCGGGCCTGACCTCAAGGCAGGAAAGCACATAGTCTCAAGAGTATGGCGTAGAAAGGTTAGGGAAGGGGAGACGCTTCTTAGGATAAGGACGAGAACTGGAAACGAGGTAATACTTACCAAGACCCACCCATTCTTCGTCTTCTCAGAGGGCGATGTCGTTAGAAAGGAGGCGGAAAAGCTCAAGCCGGGTGATAGGGTAGCAGTGATGCTTAATCCACCCAAGCCCCCGCAGAGGAGGGCAATAATAACTCCTGAGGTCTACGCCGGAATAAGTGACTATTACCTCGTTCCAAACGGAAAGGGCATGGTAAAGGTTCCGAACGATGGGTTACCACCTGAAAAGGCACAGTTCCTGCTCTCGGTTAACTCCAATCCTGTCAGGCTCGTCAGGGAAGTTGATGAAAGGTTAGCCTACGTGGTTGGCGTATTACTTGGCGATGGCTATATCTCCTCGAACGGCTACTACCTCTCGGCGACTTTTGATGATGGTAAGTATATGAAAGCTTTCCTCGATTCACTCTCCGAGTTCCTTCCCGAGAGCAGGCCTTCAATCAAGGACAACGGGACGAGTACGGTGGTAACCTACGGCTCCAAGATTTTCGCGGAGTTCCTTTCAAGGGCCTTTGGGATACCCAAGGGAGAAAAGGGCAACTGGGACGTTCCCCACTTGGTACTCTCTAACGATGAGCTTATGCGCCACTTCCTGGCTGGGCTCTTCGATGCCGACGGCTACGTTGATCCAAACGGGCCTTCAATAGTCCTGACAACCAAAAGCGAGAACGCGGCGAGAAAGGTATGGTACGCCCTCCAGAGGATCGGCATAATAAGCACCGTCACGAGGGTTAAGAACAGGGGCTTCAAGGAGGGTTACGTATTCCGCGTCACTATAAGCGGCGTCGAAGACCTCAGGAAGTTCCGCTCGCTTATTCCGCTTCGCCATTCAAGGAAGAGGGCGAAGCTCGACGAAATCCTCGCCGAGAAGAGGTCATACCGCGGCAGGAGAACCTACCGCGTTCCAATCTCAAGCGATATGATAAGGCCGCTCCGCCTCAGGCTCGGCCTCAGCGTTGCGGAACTCTCAAAGCTGGCCTCCCACTACGCTGGGGAAAAAGTTTCGGAGAGCCTCATAAGGCACGTTGAGAAGAGCAGGGTAGGCGAGATAAGGCGCTCAGCACTGAAGGGAGTTGCCCTGGCGTTCCAGCGGATAGCCACCGATATCGGCGATGAAGACGCTTGGGTAATGGCGAAGCGCCTCCAGCTCATAGCTGAAGGCGACGTTTACTGGGATGAAGTTGTCAGCGTTGAAGAGGTTTCACCCGAAGAGCTCGGAATTAAGTACCTCTACGATCTGACCGTTGAAGACGACCACAACTACGTGGCCAACGGCATACTGGTCTCAAACTGTATGGGCACGATACACGCCAACAGTGCTCGCGAGACAATAATAAGGCTTGAGAGTCCGCCGATGAACGTCCCGAGAATAATGATACCCGCCCTCGATATAATAATAATGCAGGTTCGCTTCAACAGTAGAAAGAAGGGAACCGTCAGACGCGTTACGGAAATAGCCGAGGTCTCCAGTCTTGAGGCGGAGAGCGTTCAGCTTAACCAGCTCTTCAAGTACGACCCCGTAAAGGACGAACTAGTGCCCACGGGAGTTCCTAGCAAGACCCTTGCCACGCTGGCCAAGCACACGGGCCTCAGCATGAGGGAGATTGAGGAGGAGATTGAGAAGAGGAAGCTGGTCCTTGAGTGGATGGTGGAGAACGGAATAAGAAGCATCGACAAGGTTGGCCACTATATCCGGATGTTCTACATCGACCAGGAAAGCCTCCTGAAGAGGGTGCAGGCCGAGAGCAGCGTAGAAGTGGCTGAGAGAATCGCCCAGTTTATGGCGGGGTGATGGGCTTTGGCGGTCATAGATTTCTTGGAAGACCTCGGAAGGAAAATCTCTGAGGGAGCCCGACGACCCCTTAAAAAGGTCCCAAAGGCTCAAATTCAGGAAAGGCTGAGACGACTTAAGGAACTCCAGATGGAAACCCCAGAGGGCCGTCTTGAAGAGGAGAGGGAAAAGCTAGTAGAAGAAGTTCTCCAGTGGCGCAAGGAGGAGATTAGCAAGCCACTCTCCGAAAGGCTTGCAGAAGCTCTTTTGAGGCACTTCCGCGGGCCAATATCCTCGCTGACTCAGTCGTTTAAAGGCTTAGACTACGACCTCTTCAGGGCGAGCATGTTCATATCCAAGGAGAAATACGTGGCACAAATGCTAGTCGTTTCATTTTTTGCGGGCATCTTTGCCTTCATTTTCGCTTACTTAATGTACATGCCCCTTGAGACCTCCATCCTCATTGGCCTCCTCGGCTTCCTCGGAGGCTTTGGCTACATGAGACAGTACCCCCGAATGGTCTGGAAGCGTCGTGTCACAGAGGTTGAAAGGGCCCTTCCCTACGCTCTCAGGCATATGGCTTCCCTTCTGAGCGCGGGGGTGGGTATAGAAGAGGCAATCCTCTCCGTTGCACGGGCAGACTACGGTGTCCTCTCCGAGGAGTTCGACTTGATGCTGAGGGACATGAGAACGGGTGCCTCCCTGGAGGAGGCCCTGCAGCGCTTCGAGGAGAAGATGGCTTCCGACAAGGTCAGCAGAGTAGTCAAGCAGATACTCCGCGCGGTCAAATTCGGTGGCAACCTTTCCGATATCCTCTACAAGATGGCCGAAGACTTTGCCTTTGAGTATAGAATGAGACTCGTCGAGTACGTTCAGAAGGTCAACGGTGTCTCCTTTGTCTACATGTTCATGACGATAGTAATGCCGACTATGTTCATAGTTGGAATACTTGCGGGATCAATAATGGCCCAAGCCCTCATCTTTGACATCCAGACCATGGCGATTATACTGCTGGTGGCCTTTCCGGGCCTTTCCCTGATAATAATAAACCTGATTAAGAAGGCCGAACCGAGGTGAAAAGGTTGCCGAGAGGAGGAATAGCAACGGGACTCGTCTCAATCATCGAGAGAGTCCTCCCCGAGAGATGGCTCAAGCGATATGAACTTTTAATCTATTCAGCGGGAATAAACTTCCTAGCAGCTGAGTACATAGTGCTCTCACTGATACTGTCTTTCATCGTCGGAGTGGCAGTGCTGTTGTTTTCAACTACCATTAACTCTATCCTCGCGTTTATCTCGGTGTTGATCGGACTGATCTACGCCTACCCCTACTGGAGGGTGATGAAAAAGACCGAGGAAATGGAAAAGTTCCTTCCGGATGCGTTTTTCTATCTGGCCAGCTCCCTCAGGGCAGGCATCTCGTTCTCCGAGGCTCTTGAAGAACTGACAACAGCAAAGTTCGGCGCCCTCACAGATGAATTCAGAAAGACCGTGGCGGAGATAAGAAAGGGACGTCCAACCGTTGATGCCCTCAGAGCCTTTGCCATAAGGAACCGCAGGTCTCCAGTAATATATCGCTCCATGATGATAGTCATAGAAGCCCTTGAGAGAGGTGCTCCGATGAGCGAAGTTCTTGTCTCTGTAGCCAACGACGTTAGGGAGATTCTGAGGATACAGAAGGAGAGAAAGGCCTCAACGGGTATGCAGACAATGTTTTTCATAATAACGAGCGGTTTCGTAGGGCCGATGATACTCGGCATAGTTGGGAAGGTTATGGAGTCCATGAGCGGTGCCGGCACGGGTATTTCTCTTCCAATTCAGGCCATACAGAACGTAATCTTTGGATTCGTTGTGCTGCAGGCCATAGTATCTGGGATTGGTATAGGTGTAATAAGGGAAGGAAAATACACATCGGGTCTCAAGTACGCCTTCCTTCTCGTGGCAATGGGCGTTATAATCTACCGCTCAATGCTGAGCGTCAACATCAGCGCCGGCCTCTTCTGATTTCTTTATTTCCAGCACCTCGACCTCAAAGATCAGAGTCTTTCCTGCCAGCGGGTGGTTGAAGTCCAGCGAGACAGTATTTCCCTCAACGGCCACTATCTTCGCTATTCCCGAGTCGGTCATCACATAGAGGCCTTCCTGAGGCTCCAAACCGGCCTTTGAGAACTCTTCGACAGGAACCTTTATGACGAGCTCCGGGTTCGGCATGCCGTAGGCCTTCTCGGGGGAACTGTTACGGTCTTCCTCTCTCCGGCTTCCATGCCTATCATGGCCTCGTCAAGACCGGGTATTATTTCGCCAACTCCGATGGTGGCCCACATCGGACCGTACTCGCGCTCCTCCACGTAAACGCCATTTTTCCTTGCGAGATCCTCGTAGCTGGTGTCAAAAACCTCGCCGTTCTCAAACCTTCCAACGTAGTGGAAAAGAACCATATCTCCAGGCTCAACTTTCATTTCCTTCAACTCCAAAATTGCTTCACTTGGACTTACTTCCGCCTTTTATAACCCTTTTGGTGACTTACTTTCCCGTGCGGTAGGTATATAAGGGATTGTACCCAACGTTATGTTGGTGACCTAGATGGGGTATCTTTCTGACGTCTTGAAAAGTGAATACAGTGACCTTGAGGTTCGCGAAGTTTACTCCTCAAAACTCGGGAACACAGATGTGGAGATAGTCGAGGTCAGTTCCGGCGGTGAGAAGTTCATAGCTATGTTCCAGAGCAGTCCGGTTAGGGACAGGATTTACAAGTGGTCGCTGATTATAACGAGTGCCCACAACACGCGCACGATAAAGGGCATGGACAGGCTTGACGGCATAAACCTGGCGTTGAGGTCGAGCATCGAGGCAATTGTAAAGGGGATAAAGGGCGAGTAATCACTCCTCTGGCAGGATGTAGTAGACGTAGTGGGGCCTGTTCGTTATCTCGTCTATGAAGACCACCGTTCCGTTTCGGGGGGGCTTTAGATAGTGAACCTCTCCCTTCCGGGTTGTTACCGCGGCGAAGGCATCTCCCGTTCTGACCCTGTTGCCGACGTTGGCTATGAGGGTCTTTGTGAAGCCCTCAACGGGGAGCAACATAAGCCCGTCGCCCCTACGGAGATATATCCTCGTCCTCCCGTCGGGTAGAACTATGATTGCATCAGCCTCGACCTTCCCTGTGGTCTGGTCAACGTAGAGGTAAAACCTGTCGTAGACTTCCCTGGCGAGGAACTTGGCCTTCTCTGACACGAACCCCGGCACTTCCTCACTCTTTCCGAGCCAGACCTCAACGTTGCCGTCTATGATGACGCAGTCCCGTATAACCCTCTTCCCTTCAACGCAGTCCTCCCTATTGCCCTCCACGTAGAGCCTCGGAACCTTCATTCCCTCCACCCTATTTACCCTCCCGTAAGGCTTTTATATGTCTTTGCTCACCTGAAGCCGTGAACAGGTATGTCCACCAGAGGCAGGTTTTTGCTCCTCCTGCTCACAGTACTTGTCCTCCTCGCCCTCCTGCTGAATTCCCACGCCTTCTCCAGACCCCATGAGCACACCCCTGAACCTGTGGGAGTTCTCGATGCCGTCGTAATGGCCGGCTTCCTCGGGGGCCTTATCATGATCCTCTTCTTGTTCCTCTACTTTCGGGACATCAAAGGCGCCAAAAGAAGATTTGAAGAGGAGAACACGTCCCTCTTCTCCTTCATTGCCCTCAGTATAATCCTGATACTGATGTTCCGCTTTATGGGCAGGTCTTCCTCTGAGGGTCAGGGCTTTACTGGAACGTGCGCCCGGGTCAACGGGACACTCCTCAACTGCACCCCGTACATGAAGCCCCTCGGGACAGCCGGGGCAAAGACCTCCATCCAGTTCATGAGTTCGTCCCTCTACCTCCACCTCTACCTGCTCTTTCTGGTTCCCCTCCTTCTGCTCTTCGCTTACCTCGGCTTTCACTACTACCGCCTCGCGAGGGCTGAACTTGAAAGGAAGAGGAAGGTTGAGAGGGCAATGGCCTTCGACAGGAAGCTCGATGAGCTCGGCCTCGAAAGGTTCTCCAACCCCAAGGAGGCGGTTGTTGAGATATATAAGAACGCCGTCCTTTGGCTTGAGGGCCTCGGCGTCCCCTACCGCGAGAGCTGGACGCACTGGGAGCACGCGGAGCACGTGAGGTATATGCACGAGGCATTTGAAGAGCTCACGAGGCTCTTTGAAAAGGCCCGCTATGCTCCAGAGGTTCTCGGCTGGGACGATGCCTATAGGGCTCTTGAGATATACAACCGGTTGAGGGGGAAGGCCCGTGAGCTGGTCGAAGGCGCTGGCTGAGAGGAAGGGGAGGATACTCGTCATCTCGGTGTTCCTTCTCCTGTCAATCCTGCCAGGGGAGTACTACCTCAGATGGCTCTCCGTCCTCGCGCTGGCTTTCCTCCTCGGTGTCCTGCTCATGGGTGTGGACCTGAGGCTGAGCGGGGGGCGGGTGGTTGAGGAAGAACCCCCGGGGAAGAGGCCGGACTTTGAGAGGGCCCTAAAGATAGTTAAGAGGGCTAGAAAGGGCGGTGCCCGGAACCTCGTGGAAGATGAGCTCCTTGAGGCTTACCACACCCTTACTGGAAAGAGCTTCCACGAGCTCCGGGTGAACCCCCCTCCCGCTCTGAGGGCCTTCTACTCATCGAAGAACCCATACGAGGGCCTCAAGAGGGCCCTTGAAATACTGGAGGCTGATTTGAATGAGGATTGAGAAAGTGCACGAAAAGTCGGAGCTCATACTGAAGGAGGTAGGGAAGGCCATTGTGGGCAAGGAGAACGTTCTAAAGATGCTTCTCGCCACGATACTGGCAGACGGGCACGTTCTCATCGAAGACCTCCCCGGGCTGGCGAAGACCCTAATGGCCAAGAGCTTCGCCTCGGCCCTCGGCCTAGAATTCAGGCGTGTTCAGTTCACCCCCGACCTGCTCCCGAGCGACATACTGGGCGTGAGCGTCTTCAACCAGAAGACCCTTGAGTTCGAGTTCAGGAGAGGACCCGTGTTCACCAACATACTTCTAGCTGATGAGATAAACCGCTCTCCCCCGAAGACCCAGTCTGCCCTTCTGGAGGCGATGCAGGAGAGGCAGGTAACGGTTGAGGGCAACACCTACACCCTTCCAAAGCCCTTCGTAGTCATAGCCACCCAGAACCCGATAGAGCAGGAGGGAACCTATCCACTTCCAGAGGCACAGCTCGACCGCTTCCTTGTGAGGCTCCGCGTTGGTTACCCCACGAGGGAGCAGGAGAAAGAAATCCTCCGGAGAAGGATTGAAAGGAAGAGGGAGGACGTCGAGATAAACCCCGTCGTCTCGGCCGAAGAGGTCACCGAGATGCAAAGGGCCATTGAAGACGTCTACGTCAGCGAACCGGTGCTCGATTACATCGTTGACATCGTCATAGCCACGAGGAACGACAGGAGGAGTCTGGACGTGGGTGCCTCACCGAGGGGTTCTCTGGCCCTGCTGAAGCTCTCCCGGGCCTACGCGGCCATCAACGGGAGGGACTACGTAATCCCAGACGACGTCAAGGCCGTCGCTGTTCCCGCTCTGAGCCACAGGCTCATACTGAAGAGGGAGCTCTGGTACACCCGCGTCTCCCAGGAGAGCGTCATGGAGAAGATACTTGAGAAAGTCCCGGTTCCCAAGTTCGAGTGAGGGAAGACCATGCAGGGTCTCTCCGGAATACCCTTCCAACCGGCGAGGTTTCCTGAGGAGGAAGTCGAGGAAAAAGGCCCCTCCCCAACGGCCAAGCTGGCCCTCTTTTTCCTCGCCCTCTGGGCCATACCCGTCGTTGCCGTTGCCACGCTCCACTGGGGGGCAGTTTACCTCATACTGCCCTACATCACGCTCCTTTCTTCGGCCTACGTCCTCTTTAAGCCCTCAGGGGAGGTGAAGGTCTGGAGGGTGATTCCCCACGACCGCTTCCTTGAGGGGGAGGAGGTCGAGGTAGAACTCCACGTTAAGCCCGACTTCAGGGCCGACCACCTGCTCATCAGGGACGTGGTTCCCGGAGACCTTGAGGTTACCTCGGGGAGTCCCTCGAAGGTCTTTTCCCTCAACCCCGGGGAGGAGGGTGTGCTCAAATACACCGTCAGGATGAAGAGGGGAATACACACCTTCGAAAGGGTCGAGGTCATCTATAAGGACCCCTTCGGGTTCTTCTCAATCGAGGCCTATGCCGATGCCTTTACAGAGGTCATCGGTGTTCCCGTCCTCTACGACGTAGAGACCCCTTACTCCACGAGGGGCACGAAGATAACTGTCGGCCCCCTTCCCTCTCCCCTCGTTGGTGAAGGCCTTGAGTTCCACGCGGTCAGGGAATATCGCCCGGGAGACCCGCTTAAGATAATCAACTGGAAGGCCACGGCGAGAACGGGGAAGATAATGGCCAACGAGTTCGAGAGCGAGAGGAAAGTTGACGTCGTCTTCATAGTCGACGCGAGCGCCTCCAACGGGCCGGTCTTCGACTACCTGATACGGGCCGCTGCTTCCCTGATGCTCAACGCCCTCAACGACGGGACGAGCTTCGGCCTTCTTCTTGCGGAAGAAATACCACTCTGGGTCAGGGTTGACTACGGTAAGAGGCACTTCTTCAAGTGCATAGACTTCCTCAGCACGGCGAAGCCAGACAAGAACAACCTCATAGCCTATCAGGTCGAGCACCTCGTCAAGAGGGCCTTCCCCCCGAGGGCCCAAATCCTCTACTTCTCTCCCCTCATAACCGATGAGAGCAGGAGGGCTTTGAAGATTCTCGCCGAGCACAACTACCGCGTCGTCGTTATAAGCCCCAACCCCAACAGCGTTTACGAGCCGAAGGGCGAGGAAGAAGAGCTCGCCATGAGGCTGGTCGAGGCCAGGAGAAAGGCCACCCTCAAGAGCCTCTCCGGTTACGGCCTGATAGTTGACTGGAACGTGAAGAAGCCCCTGAAGAGCGCCATAGCGGAGGCGATGTCGAGATGAGAAAACTCCTCTCAATTCTCTTGTTTGCCCTAGCGCTCCTGCTCATCTACCCCCTGCTCCCGAAGTGGGCCTTATACATCTCCGGAGCTCTCGCGGGTCTCGCGCTCCTCTACGAGCCCCTCGGCTACCTATTCCTCGCTTTCCTCGGTTCACTGCTGGCATACTACCGGCCCTCAGGCGTTTACCCCCTTCTGGCACTGTCCTTCGGGATTATATACGTCGAGAGCGCCCATCTGGCCAGTAGAAATGTCCCCCTGTCCCATTACGTCATCCTGTTCGCCTCTGTTTTCCTTGCTGTCCCCCTCTACTACGTCCTCCTCTTTACCTCGGTGTTCCTCCCCAGTCTGAGCAACACCCTCGTGGCGGGGCTTCTCATGGTCTCCCTCTACGTCCTCCTCTACACAATCCTCAAAGGCTGATTGCCCAGCTTCCGGTCTTCATGAGCGTCCGCCTCGCCATCTCAAGTCCGAGCCTCGCGCACTCCTCAAGAGGTTTCCCCCTCGAATAACCGGCAAGAAAACCGCCCGCAAAAGCGTCTCCAGCTCCTGTTGGGTCTATTTCCCCCTTAACCGGCAACGCGGGGAACTCGTGGAAGTCGCCATCGTAAATCAGGACGCCCCTTTCGCCCCGCGTAATCACGACGAGCTCTGCCCCCCATGAGTAGAGCTCCTCCGCGGATTTCCTGACGTCCTCCAGTCCGGTTATGAGCCTCGCCTCTCTCTCGTTTGGGAAAATTACCTCGCTCCTTGAGACGAGTTCCCTGACCAGCTCTGGCTTCTTCCGGTAATCCTCATAGTAAGTTGGGTTAAAATCGAGGCTTATCCTTTTTCCCTCAAGCCTTTCCATGGCCTTCAGCTGTTCCTCAGGTGGAATTGGTGCTATGTGGAAGAGCTCTGCTTTCATGTACTCCTCGGGAATCGGTGTTTCGCCCATCTTCTCTGCAACGCCCATCTCGACCGGTGATTCAACGCTCTCATCCTCCTTGTATATCACCCATATGTGTATCGTCTTCCCCGGGAGAACCTGAACCCCCGTTATGTCAACGTATTGAGCAAGTTTTTCCAGCCACTCCCTCGGGAAGTCCTCCCCGATTTTCGTCACGAGACCAACCCTCGCCCCGGCCAGTGAAGCGGATGTAGCGACCGCCGCGGCCGCTCCTCCGGGCATGTCAATCCTCTTTCCATCCGGAAAGATTATCGTGTCTATCGAGACGTGACCGAGGACAACTAGGTCAAACCTCATGTGTACCACCGGGATAGTTTTCAGGGTGTATGACCCATCCTTTAAGCCGTTTCCGGTGAGAGTAATCGGTTTTTACCCGCACGTTTAGATGAATATCGAAAAGGTTTAAAAGTTTCCAGTCGAGATTTCCCCGGTGAATAGTATGGAGTCCGTCTTCCAGAACGAGACCATAAGGGAAATCCTCTCAAGGTACAGGAGGATATGGGCGATAAACCACGCCCAGAGCGTCCTCGGCTGGGACATGGAGGTCAACATGCCCAGGGAGGGCATCCTTGAGCGCTCGGTGGCCCAGGGCGAGCTTTCCGTTTTAAGCCAGGAGTTTCTGCTCAAGCCCGAGTTTGTTGAACTCGTCGAGAAGGCCAAGGGGCTGGAGCTCAACGAGTACGAGCGCGGTGTGGTTAGAGTCCTCGACCGCTCGATAAGGATAAGCAAGGCTTTCCCACCCGAGTTCCTCAGGGAGATGAGCGAGGTAACGAGTCAAGCTACAAAGGCCTGGGAAGAAGCGAAGAGAACAGACGATTACTCCAAGTTCGAGCCCTGGCTTGACAAAATCATTGATCTGGCAAAGCGCGCCGCTGACTACCTCGGTTACGAAGACGAGCCCTACGATGCGTTACTCGACCTCTTCGAGGAGGGACTAACGACTAAGGAAGTCGAAAGGATGTTCGAGAAGCTTGAGAAGGAGCTCAAGCCACTCCTTGAGAAGATACTTGAGGAGGGAAAAGTCCCGCAGAGCCACCCGCTTGAGAAGGAGAAGTATGAGAAGGAGCAGATGGAGCGCGTAAACCTCTGGATTCTCGAAAAGTTCGGCTTCCCCCTCGGAACCCGCGCGAGGCTTGACGTCTCCGCTCATCCGTTCACCACTGAGTTCGGTATAAGAGACGTCAGGATAACCACCCGCTATGAAGGCTACGACTTCAGGAGGACGATACTGAGCACCGTCCACGAGTTCGGGCATGCCCTCTACGAGCTCCAGCAGGACGAGAGGTTCATGTTCAGCCCCATAGCCGGTGGCGTAAGTCTCGGAATCCACGAGAGCCAGAGTCGCTTCTGGGAGAACATCATCGGCAGGTCGAGGGAGTTCGCTGGACTCATCTACCCCGTCCTGAAGGAGAACCTGCCCTTTATGGGCAACTACACACCCGAGGATGTCTACCTCTACTTCAACATGGTTCGCCCGGACTTCATAAGGACTGAAGCAGATGTGGTAACCTACAACTTCCACATCCTCCTCCGCTTCAAGCTCGAAAGGATGATGCTCAACGAGGGAGTGAAGGCCAAGGACTTACCCGAGCTCTGGAACGAGGAGATGGAGAGGCTCTTGGGCATAAGGCCGAAGAGTTACACCGAAGGCATTCTCCAGGACATCCACTGGGCACATGGGACAATAGGCTACTTCCCGACCTACAGCATAGGAACGCTCCTCGCGAGTCAGATATACTACCACATCAAGCGCGACATTCCGGACTTCGAGGAGAAGGTCGCTAAAGCCGAGTTCGAGCCTATAAAGGCCTGGCTGAGGGAGAGGATACACCGCTGGGGAAGCATTTATCCGCCCAAGGAGCTCCTCAAGAAGGCCATTGGAGAAGAGCTGAACCCGGACTACTTCATCCGCTGGGTGAAGGAGAGGTATCTGTGATTTCTCTTTTTAACTTTTCAGAAGGGTCTTTAAGTCCTCCCTCGTCAACTGGGGATAGTTTTCTAGGATATCTTCGAAACTCCACCATTGGCTAAGAGTTCAAGTATGAAGTAAACTGGAACCCTCGTGCCTTTAATGACGGGTTTTCCTCCCATCTTTTTGGGTTGATCTCGATTCTTTCCATGCTCATCACGTACTATTCCGTTGCTTAAATATGATGCATGCATTCAGCGTATTGATGCGAACGCGATAATCGAAACAGTGGATAACAAGGGCGTGCTCAACGCTGTGCTGGATTTGACAAAACCTTCTGCGTGACTTCAATAACGCGGTTTGAACTTCCGGTTGGCCTCTATAGAAAAGATTGGCTGATACGGTTGAACTCCCTCATAGACCTTCCTTTTGAGAAAAATCTGCTGAGAGAGCGGTGTACCTTCACAAAAAGCTGGGGAAAGGAATCTCCCAATGGGATTGAGAGACCTCTTCATCGGTGCCGTTTGCCTTGCCAACGACCTGCCTCTGATAACGCTTTACACTAATTGAGGCTTTGAAGGATTTTGGTCTCACCGTGAGGCTGATCAGGTGAGCGACTCCTCTATCCACGCGACTGGTTCAACTTCTATAGCCACCACGCCGTACTTCTTCTCCTTCTCCTCGGAATAGAACTTTCTATAAATCTTAACGCCCTCCTCGATGCTCTTCACACCCGGCAGAACGTTCTCTATGCCTTCTTTTTCGAGCATCTCCCTGAAAGACGGGTAAACCCTGATGTCCTTCACAACGCAGACCAGCTTGTTCTCGAAGACTATCTCGTCTCCCGGCTTTATCACCTGCCTCTTCTCGTCGTATAAACGCCCCTCTACCTTCTTCTTTCCCTCGGCTATGGCCCTGAGGTATTCCTCCTGGAGGCCCATCTTCCACGTTGCCATTTAATCACCTCACAGCAGGGCCCTCACGATTGCGGGGCTTATCCTTATGAGCTTCGAGAGCACCCTGGGCCTCTTAAGTATTGCCTTTGCCGTCCTCAGGTGGTCGTCGAAGTCCGCCTGAGCCTCTATTATGGCCCTCACATCCTCGCTGGAGAGTACCTCGAAGATTCTTTCAATATCTTCTTGGCTCATGCTTAGGAAGAGCTTCCTGAACCTCATCCCGAAGCTTATCTGCCTTTTGACCCATGAGCAGGCCTTTTCGTAGGACTGGAGGTTTCCTGAGAGGATTGCTTTAGCCAGTTCCCTCGCGCAGATTGCCCCGAAGACTATTCCCCCCGCGGTGGTCGGCTTTATCTGAAGGGCCGCATCGCCGAGAAGAGCAACGTTCCCCCTAACCCAGGGCTTCCTCCAGCCCAGTCCAACGCTCCCGGCCTTGAACTCAAGGACCGATGTCGGACTCAGCATCCTGATTCTGAGGAACCTGTTCAGGGAGTCCATGTCGCCGAAGGTTCCGACCCTTGCGAGGCTCTCGCTTACTGGCACCAGCCAGGCGAAGAAGTCCGGGGTTACCTCCTTGTTCACCCAGACCTCAACGAAGTCCTTCTTGAAGTGGCCGACCACCTCGACCTCGTAGCCACTCAGGAATTCGGCTTTGCTCTTCGCCCCCATGGCCTTGGCAACGGTGCTTGAGACTCCGTCGGCCCCGATGTAAACTTCAGCCTCCACCTCGAACCTGTCCTTGAGGTGCTGGAGTATTGCCTTCCCGTTCTTGAAGCCCTTGAAAGTAGTTGCCATGAAGTAGTCTGCCCCCTTCTTAACCGCCCTCTCCGCCAGGGACTTCTCCAGTGTTTTCCTGTCCACCAGGTAAGCCTGGGAGCCTCTCCGGGCTATCTCAAAGCTCTGTATTCTGGAGTAGAAGACTGCTCCCCTAAGCTCGTTGAGAACCGCTTCCTCAGGAAGTCCGAGCCTCTCGTAGTTCTGGGCACCGATTACCCCAGTGCAGGCCTTTCCGCCAAAGGAGCCCTTCTTTTCCACAACGGCGACATCAACTTTCCCCGCGAGGAGGCCCGCGAGGTAGTTACCTGCAGGTCCACCGCCGATGATTAGGACGTCGTACCTCATCTTTCCTCCCATCCACTTTAACTTTTAAACCCTAAAAACCTATACCCGCGGGTGGTTCCATGAAGGTTCTGGTTGCGGGTTTCGAGCCCTTCGGTGGCGAGAGCATCAACCCCTCATGGGAGGCCGTTAAAGCACTTCCCGACGAGATGGCTGGAGCGGAGGTAGTGAAGCACCGCCTCCCGGTGACGTTCAGGGGCGTTAAAGAAATCCTCCCGAGGCTCATCGTGAAGGAAAGGCCTGACGTGGTGGTTCTGACGGGCCAGGCCGGAGGGAGGCCAAACATAACCGTTGAGAGGGTGGCTATAAACGTCATGGACTCGGAAATGCCCGACAACGAGGGGTTTAAGCCAGAAGACGAGCCGGTCTTTGAAGGCGCTCCGGCTGCCTACTTCTCAACCCTCCCGATAAAGGCCATCGTGAAGGCTTTGAGAGAGGAAAAGATACCTGCTAGTGTCTCGAACACCGCCGGAACCTACGTGTGCAACACCGCCATGTTCACGGCTCTCCACACGATAGCGGTAGCGGGAATGGAAACTAGGGCCGGCTTCATACACGTTCCCTACAGCCACGAGCAGGCCCTCGACAAACCGAAACCCTCGATGGCCCTTGAGACCATAGAGAAGGCCGTAGAGGTCGCGGTTAGAACCTCCATCAAGGCCTGAAACCTTTTTAAATTCCTTTTCCTACCCTCCACAAACCCATGAGGGTGAGGCCTATTCTAATCCTTGGGGTCGACATAATAGGCGAGAACCCGAAGAAGTTTGCCGTCGTGAGCTGGCTCAACGGAAAACTGGAGAGAAAGGGTGAGTTCACCCTCTACAGGTTAATCCGCTTCATCCAGAGCAAGAGGCCGGATATCGTTGCGATTGACAGCGTTACCGAGCTCGGCGATGACTTGAGGAAGTTCCTCCGTTCATTGCCCCCGGGGACGAAGCTCGTTCAGGTAACTGGAAGGCCCGGTGAGCAGAGGAGCCTGCAGAGTTTAGCCAAGGAGCACGGGATAAGGACGAGCGACCGCTTCGACCCCTACGAGGAGGCCAAGCTTTCGGCTTTGCTCGCGAGCAGGGGCGTTGGTTATGAGGTTTTGGCTTTTGAGGACGAGGTCATTGTCAAGGTCACCCGCGGGAGGAGTCACGGCAAGGGGGGCTGGAGCCAGGACCGCTACAGGAAGAGGGTGCACAACTTAGTAAGGGACAAGGTTAGGGAGATAGAGGAGAGACTTAGAAGGGCTGACATACCCTTTGACCTTGAGACCGAGGAGAAGGACTACGGCCTAGCTAGAGGTGAGTTCCGCGTTTACGCTTCCAGAGAAGAGCTCGCTGGATTGATAAGGCCCATGCACGGCGGGGACGTCGAAGTCAGGATTTATCCGGTGGAGAGGGCCGAGCTCGGATTTGCACCGCTCAAGGGGGAAGAGGCAATCAGGGAGAGGAGGAGCATAATAGTCGGAATCGACCCGGGAATAACCGTTGGCATAGCTGCCATAGACCTTAGCGGAAGGATAATAGCACTCCACAGCGAGAGGAACATGCCCGTTGGAGAGGTTTTCAGGTTTATAAGCGAGATCGGGCATCCGGTTGTAGTTGCAACCGACGTCTCTCCCGCTCCCGGCTTTGTCGAGAAGATAGCGCGCTCCTTCAAGGCTCAACTCTTTGTTCCGAGGGAAAGCCTACGCGTCGAGGAGAAGAACGAGCTTTTGAGGAATTTGGGCGTAACTGCAGACGACGACCACCAGAGAGACGCTCTGGCTGCAGCTTACAAAGCCTACCTCCGCCTGAAGCCCAAGCTGGAGCACATAGATGCGCGCCTGAGGGAGGCAGGCCTTTCCAAGAAGGCCGAGGAGGTTAAGGCCCTCGTCATACAGGGTTACAACCTCGGCGAGGCAATGCAGAGGGTTTCCCTGAGGGAAAGGAAGACTGAAAAAAAGGAAGAGGAATCGAGGGAGGGTGTGGACTTAACGCCCTACATCAGGCGCATAAGGGAGCTGGAGAAGAAGATCGAGATGCTGGAGAACGAGAACCGCGAGCTGAGGGAAATCATCAAGGAGCAGAGGAAGACGATAGGCAGGCTTGAGAGAAAAATAGCTGACTATGATGAGGAGGTAAGGAGAAAGGTTCTCCGCGAGAGGGAGCTTGAGGCTAAAGTAAAGCGCATAGAGAGCCTTGAGAAACAGTTGAGGGAGGCAAAGGCCGTAATAGAAAGACTCAGCAGGGACCTTGTAAAGGTCAAGAGGATGAACGTAGTCGAGGTTCGGGGTTCGGCTGTTCCGCTAAAGGTTCTCAGGGTTCTCAGCTGGCGCGAGCTTGAGAGGATAGAGCGTGAAGTCGGCCTGAGGAGGGGTGACGTGCTCTTCGTGATCAACCCCGCCGGTGCAGGAAAGGCCATAGCTGAAGAGCTTGTGGAGAGGGGGATAAGGGCGATAATAACCGAGAAGCCCCTCCCTGGGCCCGTCAGGGAGGTTCTGAGGGAGGCCCACGTTCCCTTCTTCACGAGCAATGAGCTTGATGTAAAGCGCGTTGACGAGTTTGCCGTTGTGGAGAGGGAGACCCTTGAGAGGGCCATAGGGGAGCTCCTCGCCAGATGGGAAGAGGAAGACCGGGAGAGGGAAGCCGAGAGGTTCCTCAAACTGGTGGAGGAGTACAGGATTGAAAGGGTTAAAGAGCTCAGGAGGAAGGCCGAGGAGGAGTCTAAAGCTCACTGATGGCCTCCTTCAGGGCCTTTAGATACTCCCTCGTTCTTTTCGCTCCTTCCTCGGTTATGCTCACGGCCGTCCTCGGCCTGTCGGCAAAGACCTTGTAAATCTTAACGTATCCGGCCCTCTCAAGGGCCTTGAGATGGGAGTCGAGGTTTCCCGGCGTGAGGTCAAGCACAGCAAGGAGCTCCTTGAACAGAACCCTACCTCTGGGGAGGAGGTAGAGCATTACCGCGAGTCTCGTTGGATTTCCGAGGACGTGGTTCTTCGCGAGCTCCTTTAGGTTCATGCTATCACCGCTCTATGGCTTTGAAGGCCGAGTATAGGTAGAGGAGCACGGTGAGTCCGTATGAAAAGGCCACGACGAAGCCCGCCCACACCATCGCTCCTTTCTCCATGTTAACTGCCACGGGTATCACAAGGAGCGGGAAGAGGAAGGAGGGTATCATCTCATAGTGCCCCTTTCCACCGCCCATCACCAGCCACTGACCGAGGAGGGAGACGCCGATGAACGTGAGGAAACCTACCGCCAAGCGAGCCCCAGCGTTCACCCCGATGTTTGTCATACTTGGAATTACCCACCAGCCTATGATTGAACCAACCGCCCAAGACAGGCCTATCATCAGCGCCCCCACTCTGCTTCCTCCCTGGGGGCCTGCAAGCCTTTCTATTCTCTCCCAGAGCTTTATGCTCACGTAGATTCCGAGGATTATTGCCGTTCCCCAGTAGGCGACGCTGACTCCGGGACCAGCTCCTGCTAAGCCAATGATGACGAAGAATAGGCTCATTGCAACGAGCCAGAAGGCGAAGTTCATCGCCCCGTAGACGTTTGCCGCGGCAATTATCTTCCCCTCTACCCTCTCAAGGGCCTCTTTGAGTTCCCTAACCTCCTCCATAGGCATCACCTCAATTTAAAGTAGGCACCGTAGTATTTATAGCGTGGACTCTCTCTGAATTTCAGAGTATCGGTTTAGAGGGGAGTTAGCGTTAAATACCACGACGTCCATACTCCGAAAGGTGATGGGACAATGAAGGTTCTCAGCACTGGTATTCCCCTCTTGGACGAGGCCCTCGGTGGAGGCCTCCTTGAGGACAGCAATCTCTTGATAATCTACGACACATATTCCCGGGGCTGGGCCCTGGGGTTCGAGATAATGAGAAGAAGAATCGATATGGGCGACTTTGGAGTTATACTCGATTCCGTGCTTCCCATAACTCCACTCAGGATGGAGCTGGGGGCAATAAACTTCGACATAGACCGGCTGGGTAATGAAAGAAAAATCACGGTGATTGACATCTTCTCATCCTTCCACGGACTCAAATACCCAGAGGACTACATATACACTGACCCGACGATGGACGCGAGTACGTTCCTTCCCAAGTACGACAAGCTTTACAAGAGGGTTCTACGGGAGAGAATAGGGGATAGAAGACCCGTGGGAATCGACGTAACCGTTGATGGAATGGCCTTTCTCCTCGGGGAGAAGAACTTTATACGTGTATTCCAGCGTCTTATGGCCCTTAAGGAGCGAGCCAGAATAGCTGAGAAGAGGAAGAGGCCGATCAACATACTGCTCCTCAACAAAAACAGGGCCTCAGAGGAGCTCGTATCATGGATGGCCCTGTACAGCCAGTACGTTATCGAGTTCGAGCCAGCCGAAAGTCCCGGGGAGGACAGACTCTTTGTTAGAGGCTCCCCGCTACCGGAGTTCATCCCCTCAGAAAAGGGCTATATCTTCCGCCTCATCCGGGGCAGGGTGGAGATAGAGAAGGCAGATTAGTGGGTGGACCTTTAACCTCCCGCCCTTGCCACCATAAGTTTTTCCATAAAGCGCTCGATTTCGGGAATAGCGCCCCTTATTAGAACAACGTTAAGGGGTATGCCGTTCCTCTCGACCTTTTCGAGGAAAACGAGCTCAACATCTGCCCCGCTTTTCTCGCGGATTTCGTTGAGTTCTCTTAGTGGAATTGGAGTTTCAATGATTCTCAACGGAAAACCTCCACTCTTTACTCCACCCTGAAGGTTATTCCCTTCTCCTTCGCCTTCTTCTCGACCTGGAGGCGGAACTGGCAGGCCTTGCATATCTCTCCCGTTGTCGGCTGGCCGCATATCTTACAGCGGTTGAGCTCGCTCGTCTTTTTTGTGTAGGTCTTCGCGATGAGGGGGAAGAGCTTGTCGTAGCTCCTCAGTATCTGGTACTTCGTTCCAGGGTGCTTCTCCTCCATCTCGTTGAGCCAGTCCCTTATCTCCGCCCTGAAGGCCTCTACCGCATAGGGGCACTCGCTTAAATCGACTTCAATGTCGTTCAGGACAGCGTAGAGTACTATCTCCTTCTCGGGAATCTCGCGGAGGGGCTTTATCCTCGGGACGAGCTCGGGGTGTATCTCCTCGTAGTAGGGACCGGTTCTGCCCAGTCTAGCTATGTCTCCTCGAAGGATGTTCATGAGGAACATTTGAACTTCATCGTCTAAGTTGTGGCCTACCGCCAGTTTATCCGCCTCAACGTCCTTGGCCGCGTAGTTGAGGAGCCAGCGCCTCCAGACGCCGCAGTAGGAGCAGGCACCAACCCTTTCGCCCTTCTCGAAGCTCCCCATTATTTCAACCGTCTCGTCGAGAGTGAAGCCGATGTACTCCTTGAAGGAATATATCCTGTGCTCTATTCCGAGCTTTTTCGCGTTCCTCTTCGCTATCTCAACGCTAGCCGGCCTGTAACCGGCTATTCCCTCGTCAATCGTTATCGCAACCAGCTCGAAGGGGAACCTCTCGCGGAGCTTAGCTAAAAGGTGGAGCAGAACGACGCTGTCCTTTCCACCGCTAACGCCTACGGCTATTCTCTCGCCCTTCTCGATGAGGCGGTACTTCTTCACGGTCTCCTTGAACTTCTTTTCAACCATCTCGTTGAAGTGCTTGTGGCAGTAGTACCTTCCGGTGTAGCGCGCGTGATAAACCGCTGGCCTTCCGCACTTCGAGCACTTCATGGGTGACCCATCCGAGAAAGCCCTTTTAAAATATGGAGATTATCCACCGAGGTTTGCGAGGGCTGGAATTATGTTCAGCGCCAGCAGGACTAGGCCAATCCCTATGGCGGTATACCTAACTGGCCTCGCTATCCCCTGGGGGAGGTACTCCTTGACGACGTCGTCGAACATCCTGCCACCGTCAAGGGGGACGAGGGGGAAGAGGTTCATCAGGCCAATTCCCACGTTCAGGACGTATATCCAGTAGAGGCTGAAGAATATCGGTAGAACCACGCCATCATAGCCTATCTTTGAGATCACGTGTTGCCTCGGGTAGATGCCTATGTAGCCTTTCCCCTTTCTCTGAGGATGTTCCCCTAGTGTGAGGCTCAGCCGAACTTCCTTTCCGTTCCTCAGAACAGTTAAGGTAACCATCTCCCCGGGCCTCGTCCCGTTCATAACCTTGAGGAACTGTTCTATCGTCTTCGTCTCGTGGCCGTTTATCGAGATTATCACGTCGCCCCTGTGGAGGACACCGTAGGCAGGAGAGCCCTTTACGACGTCCGAAACCTCAATTCCGGCCGGGACGAGAAGGGGTGAGACCGCGTAGGCCATAAGGAGGGCTGTGAGTATTGCGGTCACGATGTTGGCCATTGAACCCGCTCCGTAGACCCTCAGCCTGCTCCTCAGGGGAGCCTTTCCGAGGGCCTCTTCGTCGGGCTCGACGAAGGCCCCCGGTATGACTGCGAGGAGGACGAGACCGACGGACTTGAGGGGGAGCCTCTCGGCCCTTGCAACGACTCCGTGGCTGAGCTCGTGGACTATCATGACCACAGCAAGCCCGACGAGACCGTACCACAGGGGTATCGTAACGCCCGGGATTACGAGCTGAACGCCTCCTCCCTTCCCTGTCTGGAGGGTCTTCATGGCTGTTTTTGCAAGGGCGTAGAAGACGTAGGCCATGCCGACGAAACCTACCGCTACCCCTATGTCCGCGTAGACCTTCCAGAACTTCCTGTTTATCCTTGAAAGTCTGTCTATGAAGCCTAGGAGTCTCTTAGTGCGCCACATGGCTATGAACAGGTCAACGCTCAGCCCTTCCTCTTTCTCCTCCTTTCCGAAGAACACATAGAGGAGAGTCCAGAACAGTGTGATTCCAGCGATTAACCATATCCACGTGCTGTTCATGGCCAACACCCTTCAGCCCATTAACCCTCGGGAGGATGGGCTTATAAACGTTCCCGGACAAGAGTGAGGCGATGAGCCTGAGGATAGCGTTCGTTTACGACGTGGTTTACCCATGGGTCAAGGGCGGGGTGGAGAAGAGGATATACGAGCTGGCCAGGAGGCTAGCTAAGGAGCACGAGGTCCACGTATACGGCTACAAGCTCTGGGAAGGAAGGGACGAGATAGAGCGGGAGGGAATCGTCTACCACGGGACGGTGGGAGTTGACCTTTCGAAGCTCTACGTCTCTGGAAGGCGCTCCCCGCTCCCGCCAATCCTTCACTCCCTTAAGTTGCCCCTCCGGATGAAGGGAGAGAGGTTTGACGTCATAGACTGCCAGGCGAGCCCTTACCTTCCCTCCTACGCCCTGAGGTTACTTGACATGGAAAACGTCCTAATAACCTGGCACGAGTTCTGGGGCGACTACTGGCTCGAATACCTAGGACACGCAGGAAGCCTCGCGAGGGAAGTTGAGAGGGGTCTCTTCTCCTTCAAACGGCACATAGCGGTCTCCAGAAAGACGGAGCTCGACCTTCTGGAGGCAGGCCTGAGAAAACCGATAAGAGTTGTCCCCAACGGCATAGACCTCCCGCTCGTTAGGTGGATAAGGCCTGCCGAGCTTGAGTCCGACTTCATCTTCGTCGGCAGGCTCATCCGGGAGAAGGGCGTTGATGCCCTCATAAGGGCCCTCGCGGAGGTAAAAGATGAACTCCCGGACTTCAGGGCAGTCATAGTTGGAGACGGTCCGGAGAGAGCCCGTCTTGAGCGTCTTGCTGGTGAGATGGGCCTCGGGGAGAACGTCATCTTCACGGGCTTCCTGAGGGACTACTCCGACGTGATTGCGCTCATGAAGTCCTCCAGAGTCTTCGCTTTCCCCTCAAGGCGGGAAGGGTTCGGGATGGTTGTCCTTGAGGCAATGGCCTCGGGCATTCCCGTCGTCACAAGCGACCACCCGATGAACGCCTCCCGCTTTCTCGTGGAGGACGGCAAGACCGGCTTCGTTGTCAGCGACAAGAAACTCTCGGGGGCGCTAATTATGGCCCTCGAAAGATGGAAGCGCATGGGGCACTTCGCCTCCCGTCGCGCCGGGGCCTACGACTGGGACAGAATCGTTAAGGAGCTCCTGAGTGCCTACGGGGTGGTTGGATGAGGGTATGCATCATCGTGAGGAGGCTTGACAAGAGGGCCGGTGGAATAGCGGTGTACACCTCGAACCTCATCAGAAGGCTGAGGTGTGAAGGCCATACGGTTGAACTCTCTCCCCCAGAGGGGAGGTCGTACTTTCTCTGGCAGTTCTTCAGGATTCCACTCTGGCTCCTCCGTTCGAAGTGCGACGTTTACCACGCCGCTGGCGTCATTGAGGGAATAACCCTTCCCCTTTTCAAGCCGAAGGCCGAGAAGAGGGTGACCATCCACGACCTAATCCCCCTAAAATACAGGAGGAGGGGACTTAAGGGGTTCTTTGAGCGCTTTTTCATCCGCCTTGGCTTGCTATCGGCCAGAAGGGCCGATGTGGTCTACGCCGTCTCTCACCTCACGAAGCTCGACTTAGTTCGCTTCGCCGGTATTCCCGAGGGCAAGATTCGCGTCCTCCACCAGCCGATAGACGAGCGCTTTTTCACCGAGCCGAAAAAGCTGGGGAAGTTCAGAGAGCCGGGGACGTTCACAGTGGGCTACGTCTCAAGGATGGACTACCACAAGAGGCACGCCCTCCTCGTGGAGCTCTTCAAGGGCTGGCGCAATTCCCGGGCAAGGCTCTTACTGGCCGGGACAGGGGAGGAGTTCGAGAGGGTCAAAAAGCTAGCCGAAGGTGACGAAAGAATAAAACTCCTCGGCTTCGTCCCCGATGAGGAGCTCATCGAGTTCTACGACTCCCTCGACCTCTACATTCACGCCTCCAAATACGAGGGCTGGGGTCTGCCGATAGCGGAGGCACTGGCCAGGGGAAAGCCCGTTGTTGTCTTTGAGGACGCGGAGATACCCAGGGAAATTCGTCAGTGCTGTGAGGTCGTTTCGCCCGAAGAACTGGGCTCTCTTTTGGATGACCTTGACACGAAAAGGCTAATAAAATCTGGGGTTATCTCCCGGCGGAAACTGATGAGACTACTGAGGGGGGCAGAAGAATGAGGATACTCCTCGTGACCTCGGGGTATCCCCCCGAAAAGCTTGGTGGGGCCGGTCTCTACGTCCATTACCTGGCTCTCGAACTGGCCAAACACCACGAGGTTCACGTCTTTACGGTCTCCAGAAGGGGAACCGAATGGAGGGAAAACGGGATACACTATCATGCAATCCCCCCCATCTCCTCTCCATTCAGGGCTCTCTTTATCAACAAGACCTACAAAAACGACCGTGTTGAGAAGAGGTTTCTGGAGGTTCTTGAGGAGATTGGGCCACATGTTGTCCATTTTCATAACCTCTGGGCCTTTCGCAGCGGTCTCCTCCCACTTCTAGCTTCGGAAAGGGGTTATCCAACCGTCCAGACCCTCCACGATTATTGGTTCATATGCCCGATAAACATAATGAGCTTCAGGAAAGAGGGGCCCTGTCCCAGCCCTGAGCCGGCAAGGTGCTCCGAGTGCTGGAACTATGTAATGGCCTCCTACCTATCAAGAAGAGGCATCCCACTGGGAGTATCTACAAGAATCCTTAAACCGTTTAATAACCCCTCTAGGTTTGCCTCTAGGAACGAAGTCCTTCTCAGAGTTCTCAGCTCTGTAGATGTGATAATAGCCCCTTCGAACTTTCTAAGAACGAAATTTATCGAGGCCGGAGTTGACGGGGAGAAGATAATGCACATCAGGAACGGCTATCCCCATTCTATTTTCAGGGGGTTCAAAAAGAGAAGGAAGGGTAATAAGGTAGTCTTTGGCTTTGCTGGGGTTCCAAGTTATCAAAAGGGTGTCCATGTCGCCGTTAAAGCGGTCAAATTCCTTGAAGGGGACTTTGAGCTTAGGATATATGGTGGAGGAGGCGATCCGAACTACGTATCTATGCTGATGAAGCTTGCTGGAGAGGATGAGCGGGTTAGATTTATGGGGCGGTTTGAAGATATCCGTGTTCCCTACTCTTCCATAGATGTTCTCCTGTTCCCCTCTCTCTGTTACGAGAATAGTCCCCTTGTTCTAGCCG
Organism: Thermococcus sp.; assembly: GCF_027052235.1. Classification (NCBI taxonomy): domain Archaea; kingdom Methanobacteriati; phylum Methanobacteriota; class Thermococci; order Thermococcales; family Thermococcaceae; genus Thermococcus; species Thermococcus sp. The sequence goes on along the minus strand of NZ_JALUFF010000068.1, from coordinate 48,804 downwards.
AAGCTGCCCTTTCTAGGACACCTGTGATAGCATCAAACCTTGGGGCAATCCCAGAGTTTGTTACCCATGGAAAGACAGGTTTCCTTTTTGCTCCTGGGGATCCCCGTGACCTAGCTAGGTGGATGAGAGTCTTTCTTGAACGTCCGGAGCTGGTTGAGGAGTTTAGCAAGGCTCAGAGGCCTCCTGAGGACATGGATGAGCACGCTATGCGCTTAGTTGAGATTTACAAAGGCCTTCTGTAGGGCTTTTATAAAAGCCTGTGCTCCTAGGATGCTTCTTGAATATCTTTTCCCGGATTTTTTGACTAGTCTCTTTATTTTTCTCAGCGTTTTGGGGTTTGAAATTAGTTCCTCTAGAACTCTTATCAAGCCCGCCCAGTCCCCGGCTTTAACAACAAAACCCGTTTTTCCATTCTCTATAACCATAGATGCCCCCGCCGCGGTCGTTGTTATTACTGGGGTTCCATAGTAGAGGGCTTCGTTAACGACGAGACCCCATGAGTCCCTTAGCGTGGGGAGAACGAAGACATCTGCCATCCTGTAGAGGCAGGGTTTTTCATTTTCGCTGGCGTAACCGTAGAAAACGACTTTTTCTGAGGAAGAATACTTCCGCTCAAGCCTTTCCTTTAGGGGCCCTGTCCCAACGATGAGGAGACAGGCGTCAATCTCGGAAGAAACGAAGGACTGTATGAACTGCTCTATTCCCTTCTCCGGCCTCAGGTAGCCTAGGTAAAGTACTGTCCTTTGACATCCTCCCACTCTTCCTTTAAACCCTTGGCATTCCCCACTAGGAAGAACCTCCTCCGGCATTACCTGCAGTCCCTGGAGTATCTTACCCGGAGACACACCCCTTTTCAGAAGGTATTCCCTCGCTTTCTTGCTGTAGGCCACAATTACATCGGCCAGCGAGAAAAGGACCTTTTCATGCAGTTTTAGGAGGATCCCCTTCAGAAAAGATCTGTCCACTACTTTTCTGTTCCAAGGGCTGTCTATTTTCTCCGACCAGACTATCAGTGGTTTCCCTGAAATCTTTGAAGCAATTGCAACCATCCAGGTTGCGGGGATGTTCTCAACGTTGTCCGCTATCAGGTAGGCATCCCATCCCCGGAGAGCCCTGAAGAGCAGGGCTGGGGTATTGAGTATTATATTTCCAACCCTCATCCCCCTCAGAACTTCCCAGTCAAAGGTGAACTCTCTGAGAAGCTCGGTTTTCCACATCCTGTCCTTGGACTTCAGCTCACAGAAGTATACTGTGATGTCAAAGTTCTCCTTCAATCTTTCGAATACAGGCAGTCGATAGGGGGCAACCTGGTTGTGGAGTAACAGCACGCGGAGCCTTTTCATATCCGAATTCCCCTCCCTATCCCAGACACCATGAGCATCTTTAGCTTCCTCTCCATTTCCTCTACATGGTCCTCGTTTTCTATGGGCTTTGTATCCCGGGGGTCTGAAACGTAGTCGAAGACCCACTTCACACCGTCGCCGGGGGCGTGAAGGAGTTTGTGTTTCCCATCTATGAGGGCCTTTTTCTCGTATCCCGATGAAACACCCTCACTTAAGACCGGCGTCTTTCTCTTCTTAAAAAGGGAAACTCCATCAAAAAATCCCCTTGGGTAGCCTATATCTAGAGTGTCCAGAATGGTAGGAACTATGTCCACGAGGCTCCTCGGAGTGCCCGTTCTTACGGGACTCTCAACGTAACCCCCAATGAGAAGTGGAACGTCTATTATCTCGGCGAAGACGTTGTGGCCGTGTGATATACCGCTCCATCCCTTTGCATGCTTGAAGTGTTTTGCTTCTACCTTTGCGTGCTCCCAGAATTCTTCCCCGTGATCTGCAGTGATTACAACAAGAGTATCGTCCAGAAGTTTTCTCTTTTCGAGCTCACCAACCAACCGTTCCAGAGTATCGTTGACGTATCTCAAAACATTGTCGTACAATAAAACCCGATAAAACCTATATTTCTCAAAGCCTTTGGGATCCTGCTCGCGTTCTTGCTGGAAATTGTAGTTCCAGGTGTCTATGTTTGGCAGATTTTTGACTTTTCCGAAGTAGTTGCGGTATTCTTTTGGCGGGTTGAGTGGTTCGTGGAGGTCGCCAAGGTGCAGGTAGGCGAAAAACGGTCTCTCACCCTTTGAGGTCCACTTCATAAACCTCTGGAATACCTTCTCAGCTGGGGTTAGATAGTGGTGCTGTACTATGTCAACCCTTCCCCTCAGGGAGTATGACACGGGGTCTATTGCCGTTGCCACGTATATCCTGTACCCCCCCATTTCAAGAACGTCCGTTATGAGCGGAACTGAGGATTTCAGAGGCTTTAAGGAGCTCAGCTTTGTAAAGTTCTTGAACTCCCCCCTAAGAAAGGCACCGTGCCTGTGGGGATATAGACCGCTTAGAATTGAGGGGACTGAGGGATATGTCCATGGGGCGGGGGCATGGGCCTTTATGAACTTTCCAAAGCTATCAAATAAAGGCGTTGTGTCCCGCTCGTACCCCGACTGGGATGTGCTCCAGTACCTGAAGCAATCAACAGCGATTACCAGCACGTTTTTTGATGCCCTTCCCATCTCAAAGTCCTTTAAGCTTTTTTCCACACTCCTATTGGGTTTCTTTGCCGGTATTACCTCCTCTTTACTTCCAAGTTTATACTTCAGGAGCATTGCCCTTCTTCTTATCTGATATTTCGCCCATTTCTCCATGTTTTTAATGAGCATAAGTCTCACTCTCGCCCACCCTTTTAGTCCCTTCCAGTTGAATCTTTGAGAGGAGTGATTTGAGTTTTCTCTCCATGATACTTACGGCTTCCCTGTCCGTTATCGGGTTCTCCTCCCAGGGATCCCTCTTTAGATTGAAAATCCACCTAACGTTGTCGTCCGGTGCGTAAAGAAACTTCAGGTCGCCGAGGTATAGGGCCTTTTTCTCGTATCCATACCCGGACGCCTCTATCAGTATTGGTCTCCCCCTCGGTTCCCTTTCCTGGAGGGGAACCCCGTCCAGTGGAAAGAGCGGTTCAACCCCGAGCTCCCTCAGTATAGTGGGTGTTATATCGGTTGATGAGATGGGCTTCCTCTCTTTCAGCCCACTGAAGCCGTGAAGAACCACGGGAACTTCTGCAACCTCCCTGAAAACGTTGTGGCCGTGGCCGTAGCCGGTGCCCTTCCTCGTGTCGTAGAAGTACTCTGCCTCTGTCTTTGCGTGCTCCCAGAACTCTTCCCCGTGATCTGCAGTGATTACAACAAGAGTATCGTCTGAGAGCCCAAATTTTTCAAGTCTGTCAAAGAACAGCTCAAGCCGGTCGTTAACGTACCTCAGGGTGTTGTCGTAAAGGAGAACCCTGTTTTCGACATATTCCTTGAACCCCGGCTTCTCCCAGTCCTCCAGTCTTGTGTAGTCCCACGTCTCTATGTTCCTGAGTCTCTTCACCCTTCCGAAATAGTTCCAGTACTCCTCTGGCGGGTTGAGTGGTTCGTGGGGGTCGCCAAGGTGCAGGTAGGCGAAAAAACTTTTTCCCCTTCTCCCTTCGACCCACTTCAAAAAGTCCCCGAGTATTTTCTCGGCCCTCGTTTCCCCGGGGTACCATCTGATGTAAGGTACCCTCTTCCTGAAGTGAAAACTTGACAACTCAATCGCGGTGGCCATGTACACGTCGTATCCCATGTGAAGGAGAAGTTCAGGGAGGGTGATAACGCTCTGTTTTATGCCCTTTATATGTCCGAGATTGTCGAGGTACTTCTTGCGACTGTGGATGTAAGCCCCGTGTCTGGTGGGATATAGCCCGGATAGAATCGTTGGAACCGAAGGGTACGTCCACGGTGCCCCAGAAACGGCGGTGTAATTCTTCCCGAGGGATGAAAGAAAAGGCGTTGTGTCGCGGAAATAACCGGCTTGACTCGTGTTCTTGAACCTCATGCAGTCCACGGTTACTATTATCACGTTCCTCCTAATGGCGTTTTCAAAATTGTAGTATCTCTCCGGTTTTAAGTTTTTCAGCCTTCTCTGGACTTCTCTTCTTGTAGTCCACGCCACGTATTTTGAATATAGCGGAAACAGCATTTCCTTCAGCTTCGGATATTTGTTAATCACCTTCTGGACGATCAGTCTCTTTGCCCTGTGTAACATGAACAACCCTCTCGGGATGTTGTTAAAAGCTTTTATCGTCCCATTGGGGTCATCAACTATATTCCCTCATCTTCACGTTCATTTCTCCACCCGTCCGAACCTCTCTAGGAACCTTATCAGCGGTTCAGTCCTCAGGCCGAACTTTTTCCCCGCCATCTTTAATAGCTTAATGTCCTCCTCTTCAAGGGCACCTAACACTATTGAGAGGGCGTAAAAGACCAGAGAACTTAAGGCCGTTCCGAGGAGTGCAACGGTTATTGAGTTCGCCCTCATGAGATAGGCAATGCCAAAGGATAAGAGGCCAGCAATGAGAACCTTCAGGTAGGCCCTTCCGAAGGGCACTATCCCGAACTGCGCCAGCCTGAGGCTCTTGTAAACGTTCGTGGCTATGTATGAGGATGCAGTTGCAACGGCTGCCCCTATCATTCCATAGGTTGGGATGAGAAGGTAGTTTAGGATTACGTTGAGGGTCGCCCCGGTGAGGTCGCCCTTCATGTTCTCGGAGGGCTTTCCAATCGTTACCAGGGTGAGGCCGTTTGGGCCCACAAGGGAGTGGAACATGAAGCCGAAGGCAAGTATCACCATAGCCCCCCCGGCAGGGATGTATGTTGGTCCGAAGAGAAGCCTTAGCACTGGGACCGGATAGGCCGTAACTAAGACGAAGAGGGGGAACGTCAAGAGAACGACCCACTTTGTTACAACGGTGTAGAACCTCCCCACATCCTTCAGCTTTCCCCGGGAGAAGAGCCCCGTTGCGACGGGGGTGTATATTACCGTCAGGGATGCCATAAAAACCGGAATAAAGCGTGTTATCGGGCCAGCTGCGTTGTAGAGCCCCACGACCCTCTCCCCGAGGTAGTGGCCCAGCATGAGCGTGTCCGTCCAGTTCATTATAAAGGACATAAGGTTTGAGGTCATCAGGGGAAGGGAGAAGAGTAGCAACTCCCTCGCTATCCCCACCGAGAACCTGAACCTGCGGGGAAGTATTCCGAAGCGCTTGGCATCTCTGCCCAGGAGGAACAGGAGAATTGCGTAGGTGAGGAGGTATGCAACGGCCACGTATTTCACGTTGCTCGTGATTAGAACGGCCACGGAGGCCGTGAGGAAGTAGATGGCCGGGGTGCTTATCTTTCCGTATATGAGGTACTCCCTCACCCTTCCAAAGCCCTGAGTTGTGGATATGAGGGCATTAAATGTGGCGTTTAAAGGAAGGGCGAGGGCAAGTATTCCGAGAAGGCCCACGAGGAGTTTCCCCCCGCCTATGTATTCCGGGAGCGCCTCTCGGATTATCTCAAGGGCTATGAAGCCCAGGAGGGAGCTGATTGCGAGCAGGTGGAGGGCCGTTGAGATGAGTAGGTGGACCTCATCGCGCCTCCTGTTCAGGAAGTAGGCCACCTGTCTCTGGAGTCCCATTGGGAAACCCATCATGACGACAACCAGGGTTATCGTGAAAACGGTCATGGCCAGACTGTAGGTTCCGTAGGCGCTGGGCCCGAGGTATCTCCCTATGACGGCCCTCACAAGAAAGCCGAAGATTGCCGAGCTTATGAGCCCTACGAAAGCTAGGGCGCCTCCTCTGGCCACTCTGCCGAGTTCCCCGGTTATCTCCTCGCTCATCCTATCACCTGCTGAAGTCCGTTATCATGATTGAAAGCTGGCTAAAAAGGTTATCCCGGGCATTGAAAACTTTTAAGCCCTGGGGAGTAGGGAATATGCGCGATGATGAGTGATGGGCGAACCGACTGGTGAGGACGGAAAGGTGATCGCTGAGCGCATACCTTTTTAAGGGAAAGTCCAATCTCCCCTCACGGGATGATGAGTTCAGCCTTGTCCGAGCTGTGACGAAGGAGTGACGGACTGACCGAACTTTTCGGTGGTTCCATGGAGGAGGTTTACAAGCCGATATGGGTCTCCATCATTGGAAACGTTCTGCTCGCTTTTCTTAAGCTAACCGTCGGTTTCCTCTACTCAAGCATAGCCCTTATCTCGGACGGCGTCCACTCGCTGAGCGACGTGGTTACGAGCGTCGCCGGCTACTTTGGATTGAAGGTTGCATCAAAGCCACCCGACAGGAGCCATCCCTTCGGTCACTCTCGCTTCGAGCCTCTCGTGGCCTTCCTGATTGGAGAGGCCCTTTTGATTGTCGCCTATGAGATAGGGAGGGATTCGGTTTACAGGCTCCTGAGGGGAGAAACAATAACGGTAAACTCCACCATGCTCGGCGTTACGGTTTTCTCGATACTCCTCAAGGAAGCCATGTTCCGCTACTCCCTCCACGTTGGCAAGAGACTCAACAGTCAGATTTTGGTAGCAGACGCTTATCACCACAGGAGCGACTCCCTTAGCAGTCTGGCCGTTCTTGCCGGACTGGGCGCTCAAAAGCTTGGATTTAGATACGGAGACGCCCTGGCGGGCCTTGCTGTAACCATCTTCCTCGTCAAGGTCTCCTTCGAGATAATCCTCGAGAACGTGGGCTACCTCACCGGAAAGGCACCTCCCTTCGAGATCTGTGAGGAGATCAAGAGAAGGGCCCTCAGCGTCCCAAAGGTTATCGGCGTCCACGACTTAAGGGCCCACTACGTGGGGAGCAAGCTTCACGTCGAGCTCCACATAGAGGTTCCCCCGGATTTAAGCCTGAAGGAGGCCCACGATGTTAGCCATGAAGTTAAGAAGCTGATAGAGGAACTCCCGGAGGTTGAGACGGCCTTCGTCCACGTGGACTTGAAGGGAACCACGTAAAAATACAACTTGCCCACCATGTCTACTCCAGTAATGAGGGGTGAGTGCAATGGGAAGAAAACTGAAAATCTACATCCCGGGGATAAGGTTCCCCTCCGTTTCGGTCACGGGCAGCGCCTGCGCCCTCAACTGCGCCCACTGTGGGAGGCACTACCTTGAGGGCATGAAGAAGCCGGAGCGGGGAGAACTCCTAAACTACTGCCTCGACCTTGACAGGAAGGGCTACCTCGGCTGTCTCCTCAGCGGAGGAATGGATGGTCGCCTAAAGGTCCCTCTGGATTTCTACGCCGACGAAATCAGGGAGATAAAGCGTCGCACAAACCTCAAGCTCAACGCCCACGTCGGCTTTATAGATGAGAGCGATTTGGAGTGGCTCCGCTGGGTCGATGTCGTCTCCCTTGATTTCGTTGGAGATGATGATGTAATCAGAAAGGTCTACAGAATAGACAAGACGGTCAGGGACTACCTTGGGATTCTCGAACTCCTGACGGAGAACGGGATAAGGGTTGCCCCGCACATAACCATCGGCCTCGACTTCGGGAGAATTCACTGGGAGTACAAAGCAATAGACCTGCTGGCAAACTACCCGATAGACGTCCTCGTTCTGGACGTTCTAATCCCGACGAAGGGGACGGAGATGGAGAACGTCCCGAAACCTTCGGTGGAGGAGAGCCTCAACGTGGTGAAGTACGCTCGCGAGCGCTTTGAGGGCGAGCTGAGCATAGGCTGTATGCGCCCGCTCGGGAAATGGAGGCTGGAATTCGATAGGGGAGCGGTCTTGGTCGGAGTTGACAGACTGACAAACCCGCCGAGGAAAATCATAGATTGGGCAAAAACGATTAGAGAAGTTGAAATAATCTATGAGTGCTGTGTTATGTGAGGCTCACCAAACCTCGCGTCATCACAAAATCAGAAAGGAGAACGCCGATCATCGCCTCAGACCTCTTCCTTCACCGTGACGAACGAGACCATGGTGACGGTCTGTCCCACACCCTTTATCTCCCTGAGCTTGTCGACGACTATCTTTCCGACTTCCTCGGAACTGGGGGCGCGAACCTTTATGAGCAGGTCCCATTCTCCGGCTATTATGTGAACCTCGTAGACGCCGTCGAGGGAGGCTATCTTCTCGGCCACCTCCCTCTGGTTCAGGCCGGAATCGGGGTCGTAGCGAGCAAGAATGAAAGCGGTCGTTCCGAGGTTGAGCTTCTTGTAGTTCGGCTTTACGGTGAACTTCTCTATTATGCCCTCCTCGACGAGGCGCTTTATCCTGTAGTGGACGGTCGTCCTCGGTATGCCCAGCTTCTTGCTCAGGCTGGCGATGTTCTCTCTCGCGTTCTCCCGAAGTTCCTTCAACAGCTTAACGTCGATGGCATCAAGGGCCCCCGCCATTTCAATCCCCTTCGTCATCCGTTCAATATCAATCGCATGAGTTTGTTTATCGGGCTTATTTAAAGGTTTTCCCTCAACCAGCTGGCAAAGGCCTTCAGGGCCCTTCCCCTGTGGGAGATAACGTTCTTCTCCTCCGTTGTCATTTCGGCAAAGGTCTTATCGAAACCGGCCGGCCTGAAAATCGGGTCGAAGCCGAAGCCACCCTTCCCCCGGGCTTCGGTCGTTATCTCCCCGTCCACCCTGCCGGTAAAGATGTGAAGCTCTCCGTCCCAGTAGGCTATGACGCTCTTGAAGTACGCCCTCCTATCCGAGATACCCTCCATGAGCTTTAGTATTCCCTTTATCCCGAGGGTTCTGTAGACGTAGGCCGAGTAAACCCCTGGAAACCCCTTCAGAGCCTCGATGAAGAGGCCAGAGTCATCGAGAAAGAAGGGCTCGTCGAGCTTTTTGGCGAGCCATCTGGCACCGTATTCGGCGACCTCTTCAAGGGTGTCGGCCTGTATCTCCGGATACTCAAAGTGCAGCTGGTAGACCTCAACCCCGAGGGGTCTGAAGTACTTCCTGGCCTCCTCGACCTTTCCGGGATTCGATGTTATGAAAGCCAGCCTCATGAGACCACCAGCGGGAGAAGAGTTGAAGGGAATAAAAAACCTTAGTCAATCGTGTAGCCTATCTTCTCCACCAGCTCTCTCCTCTCTTTCTTCTGCTCCTCGGTTTCAATTCTTGTTGCAGCCTTGCCGTCAACTATTCCAAGGACGCTTCTCCCGAGTTCCGTCTCGGCGACTATAACCTGGAAGGGATTCTCACTGGCCCCGTAGACCATCGCGACTGCAGGGTGGTTTTTAATCGTGTTGAGGACGTTTATCGGGAAGGCGTTCTTCATAAGAATTACGAAGACGTGACCCGCCCCAATTTTCAGGGCATTCTTTGCTGCGAGTTCCTCAAGCTCCTTGTCGTTGCCGGTGAAGCGTGTTAGCTGGGGTTTCGCCTCGTTCATGGCTATGCCAAACTTTATGCCCGGAACAGCCGTGAGGAGGGCCCTGGCAAGGTCATCGACCGTGAATATCGAGAAGTTGCCCTGCCCGATTATTACCTCCACACCCTCGGGCTTCTCGACGTCAACGACCTCAATCTTCACCATGGGACATCACCGGAAGGGTTTAATACTCCCAAGATATAACCTTTCCGGCCCGGTGGTGGCATGGTATGGGCGAGGTAAACGTTGAGGAAATCGAGTTCCTTGTTGAAATCCTCGAGAGGCACCCCCTTGAGAGCCTCAGGAAGATAGCCGCCAAAGAGGGTATAGACTATTACAGGCTCAAAAGGATATACGACAAGTACTATGGAAAATACATGACCGTCAACGCCATCTACAACCTGAGGAGAATAGGACTAAAGAGCTTCGTCGCCTTTCTAAGCGTTCCCGCGGAGAGACTGCTGGAGGTTGGGCGTCGCATTACGCAGAACCCGTTCGTTGCGTACGCAAACCCCGCCTTTGGCTTCAAGAACGGTCTTTCACTCGTCCTCCATATTCCCAAGGAGCAGGTAAAGTACATAGACGAGATGCTCTCCAAGTATTCGGAGGACTTCGAGTACTATGAGGTTCTGGCCTACTCCAAGGGCGGGAAGAGCAGGGGAGAGGAGTGGGGTGAGTGGAACCTAAGCCACGACTACGCGGTCCTCATGGACATACTGAAGTGGGATGCGAGAACAAAAGTTACTGAGATAGCAAGGGCACTTGGAAAGGCACGCCCGACGGTAAGGTTCATGATAAACCGGCTGAAGGAGAAAGGCGTGATAGTTGGGTTCTACGTTACGATCGACATGAACATCCAGGACAGGGGGATAGTGGGACTTGCAAAGGAGCTGGATGAGGAAGTTCTCAACAGGTTTAATGAATACGAGATAAATGTCGGCATTCTGCCCGAGTACGGCTATTTCCTTGAGTGGTTCTTCTCCTCAAAGGAAGACCTTGGGAGCAAGGTTCTTGAGTTCAGCAGGTTCGTGGACAAGATACTGGTCGAGTACTTCGACCCCCTCTTCAAGGAGATGAACGACAGGAACAGCAGAACGAGGTTTTCAAGAATGGTAAAGGAAGACGGGAGCGGTTACCGCTCCATACTGGAGTTCTAAAGTAGTACCGGGCAGTACTCCATCCCGTTTATCTCCCCGGTGGCCTGGTATTCAAGGGCCCTGCAGTCGTGGCAGATGTATTTGAAGGGGCATTTGGAACAGCCGTTCACGCTGTCCTTTGTCATCCTCCAGAAGTCCCTCAGGCGTTTCTTTCTGAGGCCCTCCTTGAGGCCCTTCTCCTTCAGGTCAACCACGACGTAGTTCCTCAGAAGAGGGCAGGGCAGGAGGTAGCCGTCCGCGCTCACCGCGATCGTGCCGGCCAAGCAGTCGTGATATTTTTCCGTCGTCGGGTTCATTATCCTCCTAAGCTCGATTACGTTGAAGTTGAGCCTCCTTGCAGAGCCGGGGAAGAGAACGTCAACGTAAACCTCCATCGGGAGTATTCCCGCCATGGCGGTCAGCTCATCGAGCTTCTCGGGCCTAACCATTATTAGTGCCCCATGAAGCCAGGGATAGCTGAGGAGCCTCTCAAGGGCCTTCCCGGAGTACTCAAGCTCGGCAACGAACTTCACACCCTCCACCGGGGTTACTCTATCAACGTCATCAATCAATACAACAGCGTAAACGTTTTCAACGCCCTCTTCGACGGCCTTCTCCGCGACCTCCATGAGGAGGGACAGATCATCGTAGTTGGTGAGCCACAGCTCCTTTCCGCCGAGCCTCCTGAACTCCTCCACCAGCTCAAAAATCCTTTCCTTTCCCAGGGGCTCCCTCCTGAGGATGAACCTGTTATTCCCTATGCAACCGATTGAGCGGGGAATGCCCTCAACCTCGTAAAACTTCCCCTTCCCTGCCCCGAGATGGACTATCATCCTCTCAAGCTTTCCGCTGTGGGGAACGGAGCTCCAGGGGGGCTTTCCAACAACCAGTGCACCCGAACCACTCCTTACCTCTGAGATTCCAGCCTTGTACGACACCCTCTCCATCTGCACCCACCGAAAAAAGGATGAGTAAAGGGGTATATATACTTTCTCTATTCCGATTTTGCATACTATAGAGAAGAGTTAACAAAAAATGGAGAGTTCAGACGGGTATCTGCCTGTCTCCCTCTATCCAGAAGGTGCCCTCTTCAGTAACTTCCCTCTTCCATACGGGGACGCGCCTCTTGACCTCGTCTATAGCCCACGAGCAGGCCACGAAGGCCTCCTTCCTGTGACCGGCGCTGGCTATTATGAGTATCGTGTCCTCCCCGACTTCAAGCTCGCCGTAGCGGTGCCATATCAGCATGTCGATGATGGGGAACTTCTCTAGGGCCTCCTCCCTTATGCGCTCCATCTCGGCCTCGGCCATCTCCGGGTAGGCCTCGTAGATAAGCCTCTTAACCCGCCTCCCGTGGCTCTCGTTCCGAACCTGCCCGAGGAAGACAACGTAGGCCCCGCTCTCGGGGACGCGGAGAAGTTTAAGTGCCTCATCAATGCTGAAGGGTTCCCGGGTAAGCCTCACCTTCACCGCCATCACCGGTGTAAGTACGAGCCGGACAAATTAAACCTGCCGGAAAGCTTAAGTCTCCCCGGAGGTTAGGGTGATGGGTGAAAGCATGAGGAAGACCCTCGCGGTTCTCATGGTTCTCATAGTCCTCGCCTCCGGCTGTCTAGGGGGAAGCAACACTGCCACCTCACAGTCTTCGGCATCTCCAGCTTCAAGCGCCACGACGGTTCAGCCAACAACCCATTCAAGTGCCCCAACCACCTCCACCACGGAGAAACCCAAGCCCAGTTTCTCCCCACTGGAGTCCCTCAAGGAAATAAAGCGCTTCACCTACACCGAGAATGCCAGCGTAAACATGACCATAGAGATGTCCTTCGCAAACGGCACTCAGTCGAGCAACCTCAGAATTCTCATCAACGAGAGCGGTTACATAGACTTCGAGAAAAGGGTCGCCGGGGTCAACACCACTACGACGACCCTGCCGGACAACGTGAGCGTGACCATAACAACCGTCGTTCTGAACGGAACCGAATACGTAAAGACCCCCGCCGGAACGGCGCGGATGAACGACAGCCTGAGAGTCTGGGAGACCAACCCGGTTTCAGTCGCCCTCGCGGTTCTCAGCTCCGAAAGGCCCGTGGCAAACTACACCGAGAAGGGAAGGCTGGTTCTCGTTTACTCCGTTCAACCGGGGGTTATCATCCCGATGGCGGAGCTCTACTTCACGGGGCCAAAGACGAACATCACGATCACCGACGCCACGATGAGCCTCTACTTCGAGAACGGAACCTTCGTCGGGGCAAAGCTGGCCTACTCGGTTATCGCCGTGAGCTCGATGGAAGACCCCCTCCTGGGGAAGATGACGATAGAACAGCGCGGGGAGTGGAAGGGGGATATAAGGATAACCTCAATAAACCGGGAGTTTGAGGTGAGACCGCCTACCTGAGCTCGACGATGTCGAAGGTGGTGTGGGCGAGGTCTACGATAAGGAGCCTGTTAAGCAACGGCTCCCCGTAGCCCGTCAGGAGCTTTATTACCTCCATCGCCTGAATAGAGCCAACAACGCCGGCGGTCGCCCCGATTATCGGGAACTTTCCCTTCTTTCCCCTAACCCGGGGAAAAATCTCCCTCAGCCTCATCGTCTTCCCCGGGACTATAGTGGTGACCTGACCGAAGGTTCCCTCCACAGCCCCGTGCACCAGCGGTATGCCCCTTTCGTGGACGTAGTCGTCCAGCATGAACCTCGTCTCGAAGTTGTCGAGGCAGTCAACGACCACATCGACGCCGGCGAGAACATCATCGGCATTCTCCTGCGTTAGCCTGCCCACGAAGGTCTCGATTTTTACGTCGGAGTTGAAGCGCTCAAGCTTCCACTTTGCCGAGAGGGGTTTGGGGTTTTTGTTGATGTCCTCCTCCCAGTGAAGTATCTGCCTGTTCAGGTTGCTCAGCTCTGGTTTCTGCTCGTCTATGAGAAGGAGGGTGCCGACTCCAGCAGCAGCGAGGTAATAGGCAACCGGGCTTCCGAGACCGCCGACGCCAACAACCGCTACCTTCGCGCTTTTGAGCCTCTCCTGTCCCTCAACCCCAAAGACCATTATCTGCCTGTCGTAGCGCTCAAGCTCCCTCTCGCTGAGCATCTCAACCACCGCTCACCGGGGGGAAGATAGCTATTACGTCCCCATCCCTAAGAACTTCGTCAAAGCGAACGTAACGGCCATTTCTGGAGACGTTCACATCTGCTAAGTCATCGTCTTCGGCGAAGACCTCGTTCTTAAGGGCCGGATACCTCTCCTTGAGTATCTCGATGAGCTCCCTAACCGTTATTCCGTCTGGAACTTCCAGCTCTTCCTCGCTTTTGCCAACGAGGGAACGGTAGCGCGCGAAGTATCTGACGGTAACCTTCATCCCAACCACCGGGAAAAATTGGAGGGGAGGTTAAAAAGGGTTGCTGGACGATTTTGAAGACTGACCCAGCCTTAAGACAGTTTCTTAAACGCAACGTATCCCACTAGGATGGCTCCCGCAGTGAACACGGCGGATAACAGGGGCCCAATCCCTTCGAGATACGCTAAATAGAGGATTCCCGCAATTGAAAGCAACCACAGAAGGTTCGACTTTTCAGCGCTGTTCTCTTTCCAAAGCCAATACCAAGAAACTTCGTAGGTGCAGAGCATTAGGCCCGTTAAAACCGCCGCAAAGATTAGCCCCTTTACCCCGTTACCGAGCATCCCAAAGTTGAGAAGGAAGAACGTAAAAGCTCCTATGACGTAACCCTCCCTTCCGGGGCCGTTCTTGTATCCGGAGGTTGCAAGCTGAAGGATGCTCATGGCAATTAAATTGAGGAGAGCAACCTGAAGAGCGGTCGAAAATTCCCAGAAGAAACCAATGACTATGAAAAGTAAGAGAAGGGATGAAAGGACGGGAACCATCAAATGCTTGCACTTCATTATCCTTCACCCCACCACTTCGCTAAAGTTTCCAGAGCTTCGTCTTTTTCCATAGTAAAGGACAATTCCTAAGAAAACTCCGGCAGGGTTAGATTCAACTCCCTTAACTTTCACATTGAACTCTGACGGTACCTTTAGGAGTATCCATGCGGATATATAAGCCATCCCTCCACTGAGTAGATAGTCTGCCACAACGGTTTTGGCATCCATTCTCACTCATGAACGCCTAGATCATAAGCAATATGAATCTTTCTGATTAACCGATGTTTCTTTTTAAGCGGGTATAATAAAACGCCCACTTAATCCAAAAAGCCATCCTTTAACTGTGAAGCATCATTTAACCCCCTACCTGTGTTTAACCCCTTTATTTCAAGCTCCAGCAGGATGCTATAGTAAATATCAGCGCCGTAATTACACCCAACTCAGGGGAAACAAACCAGCCAATCACAAAGCCAACCACTGCGTAATAAAAACACGCACTAACAATGAGAACACTGAATGCAGTTTTGCGAGACATTCCGGAGGATTTTAGGATTCCAAAAAGCGGGACTAATCCCAAGGAATATCCAAACAGAAGACCAAGCAGATTGGATTTAGTGTACTCACTGATTCCCTCCGAGAGGATTAAAACGAGAACAAAAATTGATGTAAAGGTTATGAGATGAATCTTTTCAATTCCCCGATTAAGGTTTTCTTGAGAGAATTTCAGCTCAAAAATACCCAATAGAACAAGGAATGCATTAAGGAATACAAATCCAAATGCAAGGCCAAGCCAGTATCCATACTCAATTCCAAGTTTCAGGGCAATCCAGAGTTGACTAAACAGAACCAATGACAGAGCGAAGTCTCTTCTAAAGCCATTGGGTGAAACCCTTCCGACTATGAGAGAAAGAAGAAAAATACCGAAAAGAGCTACACTATTCAGGAAGTGCTCCATGGCTTATCTCCTCCTGATATAATACACTCACTTAACTTAATAAAATACACTCTCTCAAAACAAAAGTCACTCAAGAAATGCCCATGAGAGTGAGACAGGTTGCAGGAAGTCCCATTGACATTCTGGCTCGCTCCGTGGTTTTAACTACTTCTGTAAAGTCTCAACTTCCAGTTTATACCACCCCCAAAGTACAAGGGCATAAGGAACCACGTAAGGAGAGCGCGTCAATAAACCCACGAGAACAATCTGAAAAATCAACAAAGCCAACACCGTACTCCTGCCAAACAAACTAGATGGCAGCTTTTTGGCAATGGAATCGTCATTAAGAATCATAAGAACGACTAGGCCCAGAATGCCAAGGTATACATGGTCATTAAGCAGGAAAAGCAAGACAACAGGAGGCACATAAGAGAATACCAAAAATTCTCTTAAATCTAGTTGCTTCCTACCTGACATCCGACAAACAAGCACATCCCCCATGGCCAACATCCATGCTAAAATGGACATGTATCCAACCCGGGCATCAACGGAACCACCATATTTGAGGGACAGAGCAAAAGATGACCAAGAAACTAGAGTCAGAGCTAGGCCTAAAATACGACTTGAAATAACCCCAGCGCCCACTATAGCAAAGGCAAATAGAAAGAGGAATAAATCCAACACCCCAGCCACTAAAATCACCCGCCAACAATTGTATTGTTGTCAGTTTCACATGGAAAGTGGTCCACATCTAGGAACGTATCTTCTACCCACCATTGGATGTCATTCTCGTGTTTAATAGCCTCAATTAGTAACACTACCCTGAGGTCTTTTGGCTTTGATATAACACCCTTAACTGTTTTATAGAGCTCATATGCAGTCAAACCGCGGTCTAACCAATCACCATTTTCTACATTCTCATAGGTTATCAACACTACGTCCGAAACAGGATAGTTTAGTTCATAAAATTCAACCCTTACAAGATACAAGTATCCTGCAAATTTATCAAGGTATGTCTTGTAAAGCGGTTTTCCAAAGTAGTAGTTTACCAGAGCATCATCGATTTTTATTGAGAATGACAAGCTGTGAGTATAGTGGGGAATCAACTTTATTTCTTCCTGCTCCACCCAGACACTACTTAGATTTACCGGCCACACTTTCTTACCTCCAAACTCAATCTCCTTCAGATGTAGAGTTATATTCTTTTGCTTTACTAAGGTCAAATGAACAGTACAATGGGCTTCATCATCAATGGCCACAGTATCTGGACAGTCCATTGTGACGATAACAGGCCCGGGCTGGACAACATTAACCTTTGCACTAGCCATCTCTACACCCCCAATTATAAGACGTAGAGTCATATTCTTTGAAACGTGCTCTAGAGTAAAGTTCTGAACCATAGTTCTGTCGTGCCCGATAGTGAGTACTCTGCCACTAATGGTATAGTCAGGTTCAAAAATTTCGCAAGGATATGTAATAAGTCCTGCTACAGAATAATCCTTTTTAGGCCATAGGATTAGACCACTGTCATCAACTACCTTGATAGTACCCTGATAAAAGCACTCATTGGAATTATGGTTCTCAACCCTTACTTTCACGTTCACCGTCCCATCAACATTAACAGGATTGGGAGCAACATCAAGCCAAGCGTACAACCCATCAGGGTCCCTGGCAACTTTCAAACTGCCACTCCACGAGTCCTCCCATAGTTCTTGGTTATTAACCAGCCTGTAGAGCTTGACAGTGTAATTGTGTTCTCCAACCTGAGCAAGCCAGTGCAGAGTCACAGACGTTCCAGAAGTACTAACGTTAAGGGGCTTCGAATCCTTAAGCTCACCATCAACATAAAGCTTAACCAAAGCCCTCTCAGTGCTTGAATTCAATCCTTTCTCCCTCAGGCTATGCTTCTCTCTTTCAATTACCATCCCCTTTCCAACTCCAAGCATACTCGGGAATGTTATCCAAAGCCGCACCAACTGAACCTCTATCGTCTGAATGCCTTTTCACATTCTCCTCATTGATGGACTCTATCTCTCCCTGGAACCAGTGAGTAACTATTGCGTAGCTCAAGGCCAAAGGGGTTTTATAAATTCCGACAAGAACCACTGTGGGGATGTACAGAAACACAATACACATCAAATTTATGTTTCTGCATTTGCCTTTAAAATAATACCAGAGGAATACCCACAGGAGAATCAGTGAGTAGCAAACGGAACACTGAGAAAAGGAAATTACGCCAATGACAACGAGGTATGGAACCGAAATAAGGGCGCCTCTGTTTTTGATGTCTATATTAGATAGCCCAAAAAGGTTCCTATGAACATTGAGCAGGAGCGCTCCGATGAGTAAAGTAATGTTTGCCATGGAAATGATAAGTACGTTTTTCAAATTGAATTTTAGTCCAACGTACATCACGAGCCCTACAGCAATAAGAGAAACCAGCGACCTTAGTCCCCTAACTTTTATCGAGATTGCAAAAAGTAAGAGCAACAGAATCAGAGAATAAAAAGAGTAGGATAAAACGCTCATGTTCTCACCTCCCTAACTACCTAGTTTTTCACTTTCCTTTTTTTTCTTCCTAACGGTAACATAATCATCTGCGGGAAAAAGCATACTAGCTAACCAAGCGAATAGATAAGCTATAGGGGTAGATACAACAAACACTATGATTAGCAACCTTATATTAACAACTAGATTTGTCACCCAGATGAGGGTAAAGGCCAATAAATAAACTGAAAGAAGGAACGAAAAAACTTTTTAAATTTCATTGACCATCACCTACAATCATATTATTGTCACCTGTATTTTCATTGATATTTGTTGTGAATGTTTCATATATGGACCATATGTAGATTGCCATTGCTAAAACGGCCGGATTAGTCTCTACTGAAAGTTTCCCAGTGACAATCTCAACTCCAAGTCCCCTGGATTTTCTGAATTTCATTTCCCAAGGTCTTATACCTCCGTATCCAAGGAAAATAAAAATCCAGAAAAGTAAGATAAAAGAGATGCACACAACCAAACACTCCATGTTAACCACCGTCCTCAGAGAGTACGTTTCCATGCACTTTGGACTTCGTAACATGCAAACATCTCCAGCTAATCGGCACATAAGCTCCGAGGGGTAAAGCTATCCACACAATGCTCACATCTATACCACAAATTGATATTGAAACAATCCCTGAAACAATACCAAGAATTATTGCATTTAAGATAATTAACCTAATATCAAGACGAGATAACAGTTTTTTAAAGGCCTCCTGTCTGTTTTTGACCTGCTCGTTTAAAACTAAGGCAATAAAAACCACAACTACTAATATGGCTCCTGCTAGAAAGCCACTTCCCAAAGCAATGGATTCTAGAATTCCGACATAAACAAACAGCAACAAATATGGGAATATTAAAACATACAGGCCTAACTCTGGAAGTTTTTGCTGGATCTCGTTAGTCAATGGTCTCATTCCAGAGAACTTCAACAGTAAGACCACGTCAATGTAGGTAAAAAGAAAAACGAGTAAGGGAACGCACACATCCAACATCCCAACCACCCCCCATAGATTAAGTTTCCCTCATTCATAGTTTTGATTCTCTTGGCACTGTTTATCGCTAACTAATTGATTAACCAATTGAGAGCTGTTCACCTCGCAGTACACTATGAATAAAGAGTAAGTTAAAGGAATCAACGGATATTTATAAAGAAATACCCATGCAAGTATTAGCAGTGCTGAATAATATACTAAAAGAACATTCTTGGTGAGTTTTTGCTTCGATGCATATATTACCAACTCACTTACTACAGATAGAAGTATAACTTTAATAAGAAAATCGAAGAGAGTTGAAGCATGAAGAAGCATAACAAAGACCACCAATGAGATAAGGGGATAATCCAGAAGATTATCAATTTTTCGTGCTCTTGGAGTTTTATCTCCAAGTGTAACAAAGATAATCCCTAAAGTCCATAAAGAGACGCCAATAAATGTATACCCACACCATTCATAGTCAAGTGCATAGGAGCAATATAAGGTGTACAGCATTATTAAGCCATTGATAAAAACTAAAAGGCGGAAAAATGTTCTTTCTATGCCCATAATTTATCCCTCCAATATATTATCACCAATAACGTTATTCCCATCTATATCTGCTGGCATTGGAGCTCTCAACCAGTTAATGAAATCTCTTAAAGTCAACCCCCATGAAATCATGTCCACAACTGGTGTAACTTTTGCTAGAGCACTTCCCAATGGTCCACCGATCACGATTTCTAATTGTCCAAGGCGTTCAACACATCTCTGCGATACTGAGTAAGTTGTACCAATGACTTCAAAGGTGACCTTAGCTTTTTCCCCAAGCGAAGCAGATTTGCCCATTATTTCAATTATGTCACTAGTTACGACATTATCATCAAAGAACACTCTAATCAAGTAAGAATATCCTGCAAGTCTATCAATGTAGGATCCCCATCCAAGTGGTTTTTTATTAAAATAGTAATCTGCCAGCTCATTATTTATTGTTATTGTCACCGTTAAATCTTCCCTCATGTTAGTTAGATTTAAAGTTGTAGCATTTACCGGAACATTAATGCTACTTGGACCGTTAGGCCACACAATCTTACCTCCAAACTCGACTTTCTTAAAGTTTAAAGTAACCGTTTCATTGCTCCTAAGCTCAAGATGGGTAAGACATGTAGTTGATTCCCCCAAAGATATCACATCAGGGTTACATTCCATCCATGCCACCACGTTGCCTTCGGGCTTCACGGTTATAGTCTTATCGTCCACTGGAGTGCCGTTAACGAAGAGGGTGAACATGTATTTTTGAACCGTTCATCTTCCACCCTTTTTGATGAGAAACACCGAGGTATGGCCAGAGATACTCTCCAAAATCACATCGTCAAAACTTCTTTTATCGCCCGAAAACTTCCTGAACGGCATTCATACTGTATGTAACAGGTAAGCAGGTGTAGAAACGCCAAGATTGAACCATATATGGGACTTCCGAGAATATTACCAGAGATGATAAATGGATGAGGCAAGCTTGCTGAAAACATCAAAAGCAAAAGAGCAATTTGATAAAATCTCCTCCATACCATTATAACACCACCAAAAAGAAAAGAGTACAAGAGTAAGATTACGAGATTGTATAAACCATACTCCCACCTCACGTTATTCTGGGGACTATATTTTTCCGAGGCAGTTCGATTTTTAGCCAGAGGAATGTTATGAGGTAGTGCAACGTGATGAGAGGCACCAGAGATACTAAAAACCAAACTGCTCCAGCAGAGTTAAGGGCCAAACAACGGGTAGGGAAGTTTAAGCAGATAATAATATTTTCGGTACTGCGCATCGGGTATTTTCTTTGACTCAAAGTAAAAAAGGAACGCCAGATAAACACCGAAATATCCAATCAGGACGGACGTTATTATTCCCGCCCTAAAAAACAGTGCAATGGCCATTAATGTAACCAACAGAGGCAACATAACGTTCTGAGATTTAATATCTCGCTCCCGCAAACCGGTGTATTTGACATCAAAGAACACCACAGTTATGGATGTGAAAATGGCCACCACGGAGGCACTCAAAAGGGGACTGGCATCATTACGGGAGAATCCCGTCAAAAGGGAAACAAATATCTCACCAAAGATTAAAATTGTCAGCGTCCTGTGGATTGACTTGCTTATCTTTAGATTGACCAGTGAAATGAAAAGAAAGATGTAAAGCAGGTACATCCAAACCATGTACATCACCTTCCTCTGGACCCTTCCACTGCCCTAACAAACGGTATTGAGGGAATTTAAACCTGGCTTTTAAAGTTCTTTTTTGCTTATATTCAGCAAAGCGTTAGAGCGTAGTGGAAAAAGCTCTCCCACCAGATGGTGGGACTTTGTTCGCCATAGTAACAACTGGAGATAATTGAGACGTAAAGTGAGGTAACAAACCAGTTCAAGGCGAGTATCATTAACTCCACCAGCTGATCTTTACTATCCTTCAGTTTTTACCAGTTTTATAATGACCCTCCGAACCCCCTAAAACATCATGCCCGATCCAGAGGGTCATTACGATGTAGTGGATGATTATAAATGGAATTAACCAAATTTGGAGGCTCAGCTGTTCGATTAAAGCAAGAGGGGCGAGTAGTGGGTATGGAATTTTGAATAGATATTGGAACCTAATGCCAGGTTCAAAAATGAGAATCAGAGCTAAATAAACCCCAGTATACGCAACCATTAAAGAGATAACACATCCAAATCCCATTTTGAATAACCCAAAAGCCATGCCACTTGAGAGTGCTATTATACCAATAGAAGCCCCCAGTATCAATAATACGTTTTCTTCTTTGGTAGTGGAATGAAACACCTGAAGCAGGAAAGGATACACGACAAACAACCACAGATACCCTATCCAAAACAGAGATTCAACTATAACCATAACAAGTCCACTATAGCTTTTGAGGAATGCTGCCAACCCTGAAACAAACAATTCCCAGAGGAGTAGTAGAGCAAGTATATTCTGATAGCGTCTATTATGTTTAAGTTCTAAGTTCACCATATTAATCACCTCCGAAGATTCGTTCTTAAATTCTTCATGAGGCTCTTAAATCTCCAGCCGAATGCCCACTTGATTATTAATCATTATCCCCAAGTAAGGAGCACCATTAACCTCTACGTACGCTGATGCCATTATCTCGCCCCTGTGAACACCCATTAGAAAATTCAACCAACGCCAAGAGAGCCGTCCATAAAAATGGGACAACGATAACTTGGAGAATAAAGCCCATGTTGTTTCTTACTTTAACGTAGATGCCGATAAAAATAAAAACCAAAACAGAAAACCGAAGGATTCCCTTCCTACTGTTCATGTCTCTGTATTTCTTTGATAACATAAGGAAGGCTACAAAAACTACCAAATACATCAGAACAATAAAAAACTTGGCCCACAATGACATTGGTGAATCGTTTAGCAACTTAAATGTAAATACCAAGACAGAAAATCCCGTTACAATGACTAAAAACCGCCTTTTCCAAGGGGTTAAGTTCAAAATTACCTTGGCAAGATAACCTGTCCAGTCCACATTTTTAAGGTCCAGGCACAGCAAAAACCACAAAGCAGAGACAACCAAGACGAGGGGCCTGACAATCCATGGAACATTAACAGATAAACCGAAGCCTATCAACCCCAGAAAGAACCATCCAGCAAGAAGTTCCCCAGCAGTCCCTTTAACTCCCATCCACAAAAACACCAGAAGGAGAGCCAAAGGGAATATCCAAATATCAAAAATATAATGAGAGGGCACTTTTTCATGAACTAGAATGAACGTTAAAGATAACTGGAAAACGATAAGAGACGAGAGAGATTTCTTCAGACCCAACCCCTTCATTATCCTTCACCCCAAGAGTCCCATGGATTTACTTATATTTCTCACTCTCCTGCTCAAAAAGAAGGAGAAATAAATTAAGTTATTCTCGGAGGCCTCCACATCCTCGGAAGGTCAAACTTCAGCCACAGGACAAAACAGGCTAAATAAGCAATGAGGAACGGCAATAGCTCCCCTTGAGTCCCAAACTCTTCAATCAGAGCGCCCGAGGACAAAACAATGTAGGGGATTTTAAGAAGATAAAAAGCCCTCCGGTTCTTTCCGTAGTCTATTAGCAACATTAAATGAAACGCCCAATAACTTGCCAAAAGAGAAAGAACCCAACCTACGCCATGAAGCTTAAGGACCAACACTATAAAGAATCCAATGAGATATCCCAGTATAACGTCCCCAACACTTTCATCCCCTTCAAGTCTAGAAAGAGGCCGTTCATACTCAAAGTAGAACAGATAAGAGGACAAGATGGACAAGAAGAACCATGACACAACTACAATAAACGACTCATTGTACTTAATTCCTGCCACGAACGCCGATGAAAACACCAAAATTGCTAAGCCTTGATGGAATGATTTTGTTTTAATTCCTATGGCTGCACCTAGGATAAGGGAAAGATAAAGGAGTAAAATGAGAATTTCCACTCCCATTTTGGATCACCACTTCTTCAGTATTCCCCTTATGAATCCCTGCGCAATCTTAAAAATCTCCCATGCTGTCTTTGCACGTTTGCCTGCCTTCGCCGCAATTATAACCCCTTTTAATGCTTCGCCAGAGGCAACGAACGAGAAAGGAAATATACAAGTCCAATAGTTCGACTTCACTCCCATGATTAGAGAGGAGATAAGGAAGAGAGAAAAACCCCGAGAGGAGATTTTTCGCAAAGCTCATTGCTATCACCCCTATGGCAACCCCAATATTTCGTACGTTACAACTCCAAAGATAAACCCTACCGTAGCCCCAACTAAAGTCCCACCACCCGGAATAGCTGAGCCAATAGCAGCTCCTGTTTCAGTACATTCGAGTATATACGCAGTTACAGCTCCAGCAGTGACTCCCACACTTACACTAACTGCAAAATGCTCTATAACTTTTTGTTTGTTGATCTCTATCTTCACATATTGAGTTGCCGTGTAAGTCAAATCGAGTATACCCTGCGAAGTTTTGACGTATGGATGATCGTTTGCGTAGACCGTGAAGTTCACCTGCACTGGAACCTTAGCCCCTGCCAAGTCCTTCAGTTTCAATCCCGTTTCGATGAACCCACTCTGAGGCAGGACGTCATGGAACTCGAGCTCAAACTCTCCAACTCCCCCAGGTGGGATAGTGTGTGTTATTATCGTCTTAGTTGGCTCGATTGTTAAATCCTTTGTATGCGGTGTCTTGAGTACATGGGCCTCTGTATCAATGCGAGTTATATTCCATTGAACCCCTGTAGGATTCGTAAAGTACACATCACATTTCATGTTTAAGGTCAAATCCCCCTTATTCGCCGATAGTTTTAGATTACTGCACTCCATAAAAGCCTTGGATACTGTTGCAGGCTTAACTTCCACGTACGCCATGGCCATTGTGATTCCGCCGACTTTGAGGTAAAAGGTAGTATTCTGATATACTTCAATCCCCGTAACCATGATGTGAGCTGTCTTATGTGGTTGTATTGTGATAATCCCCTCTGAGAGCGTGTAGTTAGTACCCAAAACGTATTTATCAGGCTCCGGCCACCACACGTTGCCAGTGTCATCCACGAGCTCCACAGGCCAAGTCTGAGCATAATCAGCAGTATTCTCAATAGTTATGAACGCTATCACATTATCACCCGGGTCAACCCTATCGGGAAAAAGAAAAAGGCAGGCGGTATTTTTGGTCAGGGCGTTCTAATTTAGATCCATTTTTGTCGTCTCTTGGGTCTTTGTGGCACTGAATCTAATTCAAAGCTATGACTAATCTTCATTAGGGTATAGCCTTAATAACACTACGGGGTACAATGTAAATGCCAATATGGTAATCAGGAGAACTAGAATATAGTTTGGGTCATAGTAGAGTGCATATGGAATTACAAGCCTGAACCATGTTAGATAGGAAATCAACATTGGTAGGGCCAAGGCATTCCTCTTTGCCAAATTTACTTTGCCTCTCTTCAGATGGAAGTATGTCATGATTATTCCAAGTACAAAAATCCCAGGAGTTATATAAAAGTCAAGATAGTATAGAAAGCTCCCTGACATAGTTTCACACCCCCTAGTTTCTTATTTCTATGTAAACTGCTACTGTTAAAACAATACCTCCTACTATTGCTGTTCCAATTGGTCCTAGCCCCATAAATAGGGCTATATAAGCACTCACTCCTGGCACCAAGAATCCATCTATAAGTGCATAAGCAAATTTTTTAGAGTCTTCCTGCATTAGTTGACTTCCGAAGTAATAGAGGGTTATTGTTTTATTAATGGTTACGTCCTTTTGAGGATATGGCATGTCTATTTGAATGGACAAAGTATAGTTCGTGTCTGTCCAATCGAATGTTCCATCCCCCACGTGAGGATCATATACGTACTGGTAGTTCAACAGTGTTTTGTCTTCTGGGATTTTGATAGGTGCCACGAGTAACACCTCCGTGTGATTTGGGTCAATATTAATTGAATTCTGAATTGGATACTCAATTTTCACTGTCCTTGACTGGTGGAGGTACTCATCATAAGGATGACCGTACAGGAATACATCCTTCGTGTTAATACTGACCCTCTCCCCAAGATTGTTCTTAAGGTATATTCTACAAGTAACAGTTTCTCCAAGCCCCACTCGCTCAGGGCATTCTACCTTTACAATCTCAACACTATCTCTGGTAACATTAACTGTTCCCTCAATAGAATCCTCCCACAGTTCCTGGTCATTAACCAGCCTGTAGAGCTTGACAGTGTAATCATGCTCCCCTGCCTTCGCAAGCCAGTGCAGAGTCACGGAAACACCAGAAGTGGTAACGTTAAGGGGCTTCGAATCCTTAAGCTCACCATCAACATAAAGCTTAACCAAAGCCCTCTCAGTACTCGGATAAGTGCTACCTATTTTGACATTAAAGCCCACGGTATCACCCTCCTTTGGATACTCAGGCTCAGGAGTTACACTGACTATCGTAAGCCTTCCGTTCGAAGGTGCGGGGTCGCTTCCGCTTGAGTTCGCGTTCGAACTGACCACAATATCACCCTCAACGGTCTTTGAAAAGCCCTCGAACTTGAGCACGCCTGAGTAGTGGAATGTTCCGGTTGAGGCGTAGTAAACCCTTCCGGCCACATCAACCCATGGGTCACCTTTCTGAACTATGGTCGAGTTTGAAAAGCTCGCGGTTGCGCTCTCCCCGTCCAGCGGATAGGCAACGTCCAGGGTGTACTCCGCGTTTATCGGCTTGTCGTTGTTGTTTATCACCTCCACCTTAAAGGTCACGTTGCTTCCCGGCCTGACCGTACTGTCGCTCGGGATTATCTTAAACGTTACCTTGCCCGGCTTAATGGGAGTGCCCAAGCGTATCGTCTCGGAGTATTCCTTGTTTACATGCTTTCTATCGTTTGAATCCACAGTTCCGGCGTCCCCCGGAAGGCCTATGGATGTGGGAGTGGCATAGGGAACCGAGTAATAAACATCAACGGTTCCAGAGACGTTGACTGAGCCAGAACCATATATCTTTGAGCTGGCCCTCGTTGTCCACCTGACGACCCCATCGGAGGGAGTTATTACGTTATAGTGCTTTGAATCGCTGAGGCCGTCTCCGTTGACGCTTACGTCAACGTCGGAAACGGAGCCCCCAACGGCCTGAAGGGCAACCGTGACCCTGTAGGTCGCGTAGTTCTCCGTTACATCAGCGGCCGAGACCTCGACGCCGAGGTCAAGGAAGGCCTCGCTTGAGGATGTCCCCTCAACCGCAGGAGGTTGCGGGTCACCCGGAATTGACCTGTGGATAATGGTCGTGGAGCCCCTCCAGTAATGGCCAATCTTTTCAGTCTTGAAGAGACCCGGAAGGGAGTCGGTAAGGTTCGCCTCAAGCTCCCTAAGGTCGGGGTTGCCGTTGCCCTTCTCCACAGCCTCCAGCGTTGATTCAAGGTTCTTGAGAGCCTCAAGGGCTTCGAAGGCCCGCCAGTAGTAAATCGTGTAGTTTTCACCCGAGATTGTCTGGATAGAGCAGTCGTTGAGAACCTTCTGGGATTCCCACTTTCTTCTGAGCTCGACGATGATGTAGTCCCCGCTGACGAATGAGCGAACGGCCAGGGTTTCGTAGTAGTAGCCGGCGCTTCCTGAGGGAAGAGAACCAACCGGTACCGAGTACGTCTGGTTGAGGAGCCTCTTGGAGGTTATACTCGCGTTCCGGAAGAGGTTTCCAAGGAGAGCCGGATCTTTGGTAAGCTGACAGGAGGTCGAACTACCGCTTAGGAAGTTCTTTTTTGAGTAGAGGGTTCTCCACCCACTGCTTTGCCCCATGTCGATGATTTTATTCTCAAGTTTTCTGACAAGGGAAAGCTTTGTCGCGAGATCGGCGTTTTTGTAGAGGCCGGTAAAGTTCTCGAAAGCGTCCCATGCGATTGGAACATTTCTAGCCTCCGGACTCTGGGTTATGACAACGACCGGAACGTCAAGGGAAGAGGCGTTCCGATTCAACAGCTTTTCAAGTCCATAGGCCCAGTAGTGGTTGTACTTGAAGGCAACCCTCATAAAGGCCGTCGAAAAGTTCTGGAGGAAGGCGCTCATGTTGAAATCTCCCGTGATGTTGTCGGCGTTCTTGGCTATGTACTCCTCAAGGGCCTTAATCTGGTCATCGGTCCAGCCCTGGGCTTTAAGCTCCTCAACGGTCTCGTTGGGGAGACCGTTCTCGCTGACGTTCTCCGCCATTTGCCTGAGCTCGTCGGCAGTGTAGTAGAGCTTAACGCCCGAGGACTTCAGCTCCCGGAGGGACTGCCATATCAGCGTTGATATGTTGATGGCGTTTTCAGAGCCGAGGCGTGAATTATCGATGAACTTTTCAACGGCAGAGGAGTTTCCGCCCTCAATCTGGGCGTAGAGCCAGGCCTCCCTGTTCAGTATGTCCCAGAAGGCCTGGTATGCCTCGTTCGTCACAGGCTCTGCCCTTACCGGATGCACCGTTGCAACGCTCCAGCTCAGGAGGATTACCACCATCATGAACCCGAGGACTCTTCTCAAGCCACCTCACCAACGTTAAACTTGCATCCACAATATAAATACTTTTTCTATTCAAATTTCTACTACTTCTTTAAATAGTTAGCAAAAAATGTAGAGTCACCACGGTACGCTCTTCCAGCCGAGCCTGTAGGCGAGGTAGTTGGCCCCCCAGTGGACGAAGGGGGAAACCACTAGGAGGAATATAATCTGCCCGCTGGAGAGGGTCTTAACAGGATAGGCGAAGGCCAAGGCACTTATGAGAAAGCCGAGCTGGTCGAGGCCTATTGCAGGTGCTCCCCTCGGCAGGTTTGCGCGCCTCTTGAAGAAGCTCCCGATCAAATCACCAACCAGAGCTCCGAAGGAGAGGAGAAACGCGAGCTTTAGGGCCGTCGGGAGGTCTCCGTAGAAGCCGGGCGTTATGAAGTACTGGATTAACCCAACGAGCGTTCCAATGGTAACTCCACCGATGAAGCCCCTCCAGGTCTTTCCATCTCCGAGGAGCCTTCTCCCGTCCCTCCAGACCCTACCACCGTCTATCGGCCTCCCGCCCCCGACGAGAACCGGGGAGGCGTTAGCGAAGTAAGCGGGGAGTATGTACCAGAATGCCCAGAGGATCGATGAGAGCCAGCCCATGGAACCACCAGAGAATAGCGGGGAAAACCCTTTATAAGGATAGAGCCCCTAGATTGTAAAAAGGTGGTCGCCATGGGGTTAATCAAAAAGCTCGTCCTGCTCTTCGTTCTCCTTCTCCTCCTCTGGGGAGCCTATGTTGCCTACGCCGTGGTGACAATGGCGCCACAGCTGAGTGCCTCATGGGGCGAGGTTAACGAGAAGGAGACCCAGATCGTTGTCACAGCACACTGGAAAAAGCCCCTCCTGCTACCCCTCGAGGTCAGGTACGCGGTCCTAGACTTCTCGGGTGTGGAAGTTGCGAGGGTCGAGAGGTTCTCCTACGGACCGTTCAGCACGGGAGCAGAGGTCGTGATCGGGATAGACAACCACAACATCGTCAGGGCGCTCTTCAAATACCTCGACAACGGCCAGAGGGGAGAGGCCAGCCTGACCTTTAGGGCCTTCCTCCTCAAGTTCATACCCCTGAAGTTAGACCTCAGTCAAGAGATTAACGAGGACATCCTCGGGCAGATGAACTTCACCGCCGAGAGCACGCCAATC
Source organism: Thermococcus sp. (assembly GCF_027052235.1). Lineage (NCBI taxonomy): Archaea > Methanobacteriati > Methanobacteriota > Thermococci > Thermococcales > Thermococcaceae > Thermococcus > Thermococcus sp. The sequence continues at coordinate 19,933 of NZ_JALUFF010000068.1, read as the reverse complement.
CTCGGTGGCCTCGCCCAGAGCCCGGCCCTCGTGAGCACGAAGGTCGAGTGGAAGGGAGCCACCGGCGAGAGGGGGGAGATGATAGCCTACATGAAGCTCTACAACCCCAACGACTTCCCGCTCCCGGTCGGCAACTTGCGCTTCAACGTCTACGCCAACGGGATAAAGGTCGGCTCGGGCCAGACGGTTGAGAGCGTGGTGATACCAGCGAAGGGCTACAAGGTTCTCCCGGTAGAGACCGTCATATACGGGGACGAGATACCAAAGGCCTGGGTTCTTCATGTAAAGAACGGGGAAACGAGCAAGCTCAGGATAGACCTGTACCTGACGGTAAACGCCCTCGGCAAAGACGTTAACGTCAAGCTCTTCAGCAAGGAGGAGACCGTGAAGACCGACATAATGGAGAGCATCAATCAGGCCCTTCAGGAGGCATCGGAAAGCCTTTCCAGTCTTAGTTCAAAGCTCAGAGGTTGAACCTTTTTAAACCACCCTCCCATTCTTTTTCGGGGAAAGGAATGAAGGTGAGGGAAGTCCACGACTTTCTCAACAGGCTATGGGAGGACGTTTTCGCGCTCAACGAAGAGCTCAGAGAGGAACTTCCGGAGGGTTTTGAGGTAGAGGACGTTGAGGAGGTCTTCGGGGCGTACATCTTCCTCGACGGCGAGTGGAGGCTCATGAAGTATCCGCACCCGGCCTTTGAGATAAAGCCCCAGATAGAGGTAGGTGCAACCCCGGAGAGCTACTACCTCGTTGTGGCGGTTCCGAGGGAGAGGATAAGCGAGAACTTCTTGGGAACGTTCCTTGAGGTGTTTCCGAGGAGCTTCATATACGGCAGTGAAAACTTCCTGAACGACGTCTACAACTGGAGGCGCGACGGAAGGCTCTCACCGACTGAAGTCCTTGAGAGGATTAAAGGGAGCAACGAGAAGGTCTTCCAGTTCGAGGCGAACTTTGGTTCGGCGAAGGCCCTGAAACAGGGAGTGAAGAGACTTATAGACCTCGGAAAGCGCTTTGGAATCTTCGACCTCTGAGGTGTCGCTATGTCCTACAAGGAGGCTTTCCCTGAGGAGCTGAGGGAGTACTACCGGAGGCTCTTCGGGAGCGAAGCCGAGGAGATAATGGCCTCCCTCAGGACGCCGGTTGAGAAGTACTACATCAGGGTGAACACGCTGAAGACGAGCAGGTCAAAGCTCATCAGAATCCTGAGGAGGGAGGGCCTGAAGCCCAGGAGGAGCCCTTACCTGAAGGAGGGCATCTACTTCGAGCGAGAGGGGCCGAACTTTGACGACGACTACGAACCGGGGCTTAAGAGGGTCGTTGCAAACAAGTTCGCGAGCGAGAGCGTCTATCAGGGGGCAATGCTCTACGCCCCGGGAGTTTTGAAGGCCGACAAAGGCATAAAGCCGGGCGACGAGGTCGAAATCCGCGATCCAAAGGGCCTCCTCGTTGGAATTGGAATAGCGAGGATGAGCGCCAAGGAGATGATACTCTCGACGAGGGGATTGGCAGTTGAGGTTACCCTCCCAAAGTTCAGGCTCCCGAGCCTGAGCGAGCTGGAGAGCTTTAAGGAGGGTCTCTTCTACGCCCAAAGTCTGCCCTCCATGGTGACGGCGAGGGTTCTTGAGCCGAGCGAGGAGGAGCTGATAATAGACATGGCGGCGGCACCGGGCGGGAAGACGAGTCACATAGCCCAGCTGATGGAGAACAGGGGTGAAATAATCGCGATAGACAAGTCGAGGAACCGCCTGAAAAAAATGGAGGAGGAACTCAAAAGGCTGGGCGTCAAGAACGTCAAAACCATACGCATGGACTCAAGGAAGCTCCCGGAACTCGGGGTTCAGGCGGACAAGATACTCCTGGATGCGCCGTGCACGGCCCTCGGGATAAGGCCCAAACTCTGGGAGATCAGGACTCCGAAGGACATAGAGGCAACTGCGAGGTATCAAAGGGCCTTCATCTGGGCCGCAATAAAGTCCCTGAGGAAGGGAGGAGTCCTCGTTTACTCAACCTGCACCCTCTCGCTTGAGGAGAACGAGGCAAACGTCAGGTACATACTCGAAAAGGGCCTCAAACTTGAGGAGCAACCCCTCTTTATAGCCTCCCACGGCATAGGTCTCGACAACGTCCAGAGGTTCTACCCCAACAGGCACATGACCCAGGGCTTCTTCATAGCGAGGCTGAGGAAGGTGTGAGGGATGGACTGGAGAAAGGTTGCCCTTATGGGCTTTGGAGTCATCATAATTGCGTTCCTCCTCTGGTGGGCCGGAATAGAGGAAGTCCTCGCCATACTCAGGCGGTCTGACATCAGGTACCTCCTTCTAGCGGGGGCCATGTACGTCCTCGGTCTCCTTTCGTGGGCGGAGAGGTGGAGGGTTCTCATAAAGAGTCTCGGCATGGAGGCCCCCTTTGGAAAGGTTCTGCTCTCCCTGCTCGCCGGCATCTTCGTGAACAACGTGACCCCCGGGGCGAGGGGAGGTGGTGAGCCTATCAGGATGTACTTCCTGGCGAAGGAGATAGAGAAGCCCTACGGACAGGTTTTCGCGACAGTTATGATGGACAGAATCCTCGATCTAGTTCCAGTAGTCTTCATGCTCGCCCTCTCAACTGCGTACGTCTACTACCTAGGATCAGTTTCACTCACGGTGACCCTCGTTGTGCTCGACGCGGTCTTCGGAGCCCTCGTGGCGATCAGCCTTGGAATCCTTCTGAGCGAGAGAAAAACCCGGAGGGCCCTCCTCTGGTTCTACCGCCTTATGGAAAGGTTTCTCCCGGCAAAGGCCGATAAATACCGGGAAAAGTTCCTGAGGATAGTCAGCGTCGACGTCCCGAGGTTCCAGAGCGACTTCCGCTTCCTGATGGGACACAAGGGTGCCTTCCTGCTGGCCCTCTTCTACTCCACAGCCTCGTGGCTCTTCACAATACTGAGGACTTACTGCACCTTCTTGGCGATAGGCTTTCCAGTTAAGTTCGTGGACGTCATGGTCGTCCAGATGGTCGGCATAGTTGTCGGCATGATAAGCGTAATCCCTGGAGGGGCGGGAATCGTCGAGACAATAAACTCCGGCGTCTACGTTCTCCTCGGCATAGATAAGGAGGTCGCCGTCACGGCCACCGTCCTCGACAGGATTATCTCCTACTGGATACCCACGGGAGTGGGAGCCATCGTGACTACCCACATGGGGGCCAAGATAAGGCGGAGGAAAAGTTTAATTGGGTCGGGAGAGAAGAGAGAGAATTAAGGAGGGGAAGAGGTGGCGTCTCTGAAGTTTGGCATAGTGGCAAGAAGGGACAGGTGGGAGGCATTGAAGCTAGCCTACAGGGTCTACGACTTCCTGAAGGTCAGCGGTTACGATGTCGTCGTCGACGAGGAAACCCACAGGCATCTCCCAGAGTTTCATGAGGAGGACGTCCTCCCGCTGGAGGACTTCGACGTGGACTTCATAATAGTTATAGGCGGTGACGGGACGATACTGAGGGTGGAGCACAGAACCAAAAGGGAGATACCCCTCCTCGGAATCAACATGGGCACGCTTGGATTCCTCACGGAGGTTGAACCCCACGAGACGTTCTTCGCCCTCAGCAAGCTCATTGAGGGCGATTATTACATAGACGAGCGCATAAAGCTGAGAACCTACGTAAACGGGGAAAACAGCGTCCCGGATTCCCTCAACGAGGTCGCCATACTGACGGGAATACCGGGGAAGATAATACACCTCAAGTACTACGTCGACGGTGGGATGGCCGACGAGATAAGGGCCGACGGGCTGATAATATCGACTCCAACGGGCTCTACGGGCTACGCCATGAGCGCCGGTGGGCCCTTCGTTGACCCGAGGCTTGACGTTGTAGTTATAGCCCCCCTTGCACCGATAGCCCTCAGCTCAAGGCCGATGATAGTTCCATCAAAGAGCGTCGTAACCGTCAGGAACGTATCCCTAAGGAGGGAACTCGTGCTCGCGATAGACGGGCAGTTCTACACCTACCTCCCGCCGGACACGGAGATAGAGATAAGGCTCTCCCCGAGGAAGGCAAAGTTCGTCCGCTTCACAAGGGAGATATACCCGAAGTACACCCTAAAAATCAAGAAGAAGTTTTGATGAGCTCTTTGAGGTTCTCAATCTCATAGAACTCCCTTTTCAGGAGCCTCTCCTGCTGGGCCTCAAGGGTGTCCTTCTCAAGAACCAGCAGGACGATGGCCTTGAAGTTCGAGGCGTGATCCTTTAAAGCTGTGAGGAACCTGAAGATGGATGTAAAGTCGTTGTAGAGAACCAACGTCTCAACGCAGTCTATGGCAACCAGCTTCCCGCCCTTCCTGAAGAAGTTGACGGCTATGTCGAGGAGGACGTGAATCCTCGTCGGGGCAACGCCTTCATCGCTTGCGTTGGTCACCCAGACTGTCTGGACGTTCTCAAGGCCCTCGTAGAGCCATGGGTCCCTTGTGAACACGAGGGCGGGAACCTTCGACTGCCTAAGGAAACTCGCCAGCTCGGTTTTCTTTCCGAAGTAGAGGAAACCTCCCGAGGATACAGAGCCCCCGAAGGTTCCAGCGGGCCGGGGCATAATCTTCATCTCAACGGCGTGAATGTAGCTTATAACACCGTAGATGACCCCGATGATTGAAACGAAGTAAAGAATCTGCTCCGCCGGTGTAAAGTATGCGCTGGCGTAGAAGTCGTCTATGACATCTATAATTCGGCCAAGGGTTGCAAAGAGCATTGAAACGGCTATTACCGTGACAAAGCGGTTGAACGGCTCTGAGTAGCGGTGAACCCTTTTGAGGGCGTATATGGTGGCGTAACCTATGAAGATGAGAAGGATAATGTCAATGAGGAGTATAAAAGGTGAAACCCTCAGGCCCATACCACCTCAACCTCGTCGGTTCTAAACTTCTGCTTGACGACGGTTTCCTCAAGCCGGAAGGAAATCCCAGCTTTAAACATCCTCAGGCCGGTGTAGGCTATCATCGCCCCGTTGTCCCTGCAGAGGTCGTAGGGAGGGACGAAGAAGTCTATTCCTCTGTCCTCGGCCATCATTCTGAGCATCTCGCGAAGCCTGTTGTTCGCCGCGACGCCTCCGACGAGGACCACCTCTTCCTTGCCCGTGTGTGCCACCGCCCTCTCCGTGACCTCTACTAAAGCTGAAAAGGCCGTCTCCTGGAAGGAATAGGCCAAATCCTCGACGCGGTACTTCCCGGTTCTGTACTTCCTGACCGCCTCGGTGAGGAGGCCGGAAAAACTCAAATCCATGCCCTTTACAGCGTAGGGGAGCTCTATGTACCTCTCCCCCTTTCTGGCGAGCCTCTCTATCTTCGGCCCGCCAGGAAAGCCAAGGCCGATTTCCCTTGCAAAGGTGTCTATGGCGTTCCCTATGCCTATGTCGAGGGTCTCGCCGAAGACCCTGTAACGGCCACCCTCCAGAGCCAGAACCTGCGTGTTTCCACCGCTAACGTAGAGGCCGACGGGATCCTTAACCCCAAACATCTTGGTTATCTCCACGTGGGCGATGCAGTGGTTAACCCCAACTATCGGCTTGCTGTACCTTATCGCCAGCGCCCTCGCGGCGGTTGCAACAACCCTCAATGCCGGCCCGAGGCCCGGGCCCTGGGAGAAGGCTATGACGTCAACGTCCTCCATCCCTATTCCGGCCGTTTCAAGGGCCTTCCTGAGGAGGGGCTTGAGAAGTTTCGCGTGGTGCTCCGCTGCCTCCTTCGGGTGTATTCCACCTTTTTCAGTTGTGAGAGTGTCGAATACGTTGGCGAGCACTCTATCTTCGGTAACGATACCTATGCCAAGGGTGTGGGCGGTTCCTTCAATGCCAAGGGCTATCATGCTATCGAAGCATTCCAGAGTGTAAGGGTATAAAAGGGTTACGTGAGGTTAAGGGGAAGACCTATCGGACAGCCACTTCAGGGCCCTCGCGGCCCTTTCTGGCGTTGGGAAGTTTTTCACCCCGTTTCTTTCAAGGAGCTCAACCCCATCTTTAACGAGCTCACCGGCCATGAAGTTCGCTATAATCGGCTTATCGCAGTCCGCCTCAACAACGGCCCTCGCTATCTCCCCGCTCGGGATGAATATCGGTGGCACGCAGATGACGAGGAGGGAATCAACGTTCTCATCCCGGCAGACAGTCTCGATGGTTCGCTTGTAGCGCTCGTAGTCGGCATCGGCTATGAGGTCAATGGGGTTCCTTACGGAGCACTGCTCTGGAAGGAAGGAGCGGAGTTCCCCAACGGTTTTCTCGCTCAGCTTCGCTATTTCAAGGCCGAGCCTTTCGAGCTTGTCCGTCGCGAGAACACCGGGGCCCCCTGAGTTGGTGATTACCGCCACGCGCTTTCCGGCCATTGGATACATCTCAAAGGCCTTTGCCGCATCGAAGAGTTCCTCCATCTCCTCGACCTCTATAGCTCCAGCCTGCCTGAAGACCGCCCTGTAAATCTCGTAGGAACCGGCCAGAGAGCCCGTATGGGAAGCTGCTGCCCTTGCACCGCTCGCGCTCTTCCCTGCCTTAAGAATTATGACCGGCTTTTTGCCCGTTGCACAGCGGAGGGCCTTAAAGAAGCGCCTCCCGTCTTTAACCCCCTCGATGTAGAGGGCAATAGCCTTCGTGTTCTCGTCGCCCGCGAAGTACTCCAAAAAGTCGCTCTCGTTTAAATCCGATGCGTTTCCATAGGAAACGAAGGCCGAGAAGCCTATCCCCTCATCGTTGCCCATAGCCAATGCCGCTCCGCCAAAGGCCCCGCTCTGGCTGATTAAAGCCAGACCCCCGGGTTTAACGCGAACCTCAAAGGAACCGAAGAACTTCCCGTGAACGCCGAAGATTCCGGCGCAGTTTGGCCCGATAAGCCTTACCCCGTGCTTTCTGGCCTTTTCTACGAGCTCCCTCTCAAGCTCATCGTTCCCTACCTCGGAGAAGCCCGCTGAGATGACGACGGCGCCTTTGATGAGTGGCCCTATCTCGTCTACGAGCGAGGGGACTATCTTAGCTGGAACCGCTATTATGGCAACATCAACCGGCTCGTCGAGCTTGGGTTTTATGGTGAGGGTTTTTCCGCCGACTTCTACGGTTCCACCCTTCGGATTTACCGGGATTATTTTCCCCTCAAAGCCACCCTCAACGATGTTCCTCAGGATTTCCCTGGCTATTGCCCCTTTCCTGAACGACCCAAAGAGGGCGACGCTCGATGGGTAAAAGAAGAAGTCGAGGCTCATTCCCCACCACCGTTATCCTCCTCTACCTCGATAGTGTCCACCATATTGGAGACGTCTCCAACTTTCTCCCCTTTCGATTTCCTCCGCCAGAACCAGAGGGCGATTCCAGCCCCAACGGCCACAGCCAGGAGAACGACGTATGGAAGGTAGTCCCTCTTCTTTTCGGTGTAGGTTATGATGAGCGTTCCGTCGGGTGCGAGGGTGTACTTGCCGTTCCTGACGACGATTCTGTCGAACCTCCCGGGGAGCTTTACGGAGACGAGCCATATCTTCTCCTTCCGGGTTTCTCTGTAGGCAACCTCCGGCTTGGCGACCCCGATTACCTTAACGCCGTTCTTCGTGCTCTGGGCGGATATGCTCATTATGTCCATGCTCTTCCTGAATGTCAGGAGGAGAATGTCCGTCACTGACTCCGGGACGGTCATTCCGGTGAAGGTTGCGTTGAACTGAATATAGCCCTCGTTGGGGTCAAAGGAGACCTCAATCGTCTTCCTCGTTGAGTTTATGAAGGTCTGGAAGAGGTATACCGGGTTATAGAGCTCTATGTAGGGGAGGTAGTCGCCGTTTTCCCAGACGGCAACGTTGCCACTCAGGTCGTTCGGTTTGGGGGCCAGCTCCCCTATCCTGTAGCCCTTCGGGAAGACTATCGTGAGCCTCTCCCAAGAAAAGGAGTAAATCTTGCCCTTGAAAACAAAGTCGAGGGGGCCGTAGTAGGGGCACTTGAGGTAAGGCCCGTCTGGAACTAGGAAGGGAACGATGGAGAACCTAACGACCGCGGACCAGTTGCTGGTTACGCGAACCGGCCCTCCGGGGGGTACGTAGATTATAGCGCTCAGGTTGCTCCCCTCAAGCCTATCGTTCAGATCCTTCTTGAGGTTGCTGTAAACGAGAAGATAAACGAAGTTTGCGAACTGTATCGTCGCGTTCGTCTCGTTTTCCTTTGCAAGATGCCCGAAGTAGGCTCTGTAGTTAGGGTCCTTGAGCTTGACGTATATGTCAAACGTTCCAATCCATGCAAGGGAGCCGTTTATCTGGCTCTGCGAAACCCGGAGCATTATCTTGATGTCAAAGAGCTGCTGGGGGCCAGAAGCAGCGGAAACCGAAGGAGTGGTAACGCTGAAGGCGAGCATCAGGATGATGAGAACGACCAACGCCCTTTTCATGCTCCCACCCCTCCCCAGTTATCGGGGGAATAAAAAAGCTTATTGGTGCTCCCGAGAAGGATGCTCCATGAAGAAATACCGCAAGGTCGTCGTCGGTGGCACCTTCGACAGGCTTCACCTCGGCCACAAGGCTCTGCTGAGGAAAGCCTTTGAAGTTGGCAAATACGTCTACATTGGCCTGACTTCCGACGAGATGATAAGGGAGAAGCCCTACGCCGAGAAAATACTTCCCTACGGGGAGAGGCTTAGAGACCTGCTCAAGTTCTTCGACGTGAACGGCTACACCAACTACCGCGTCATCAAGATACACACGGCCATAGGCTTCGCGGACAGGATGAAGAGTCTGGAAGCGATAGTAGTCAGCGAGGAGACCTACAAGGGCGCGCTGGTTGTAAACCGCGCCAGGGAAGAGAGGGGCCTAAAGCCACTTGAGATAGTCAAGATACCAATAATAAGGAGCCAGATAGGGCCGAAGATAAGTTCCTCCCTCATAAGGGCCGGGCTTATAGACCCCTTCGGCAGACCTCTCCAGTGGAAACAGAACTCCCCGAAAGACGTTTAAGGTAAAGGAACGTAACACCTTCGGTGATATCGATGGGGAAGCTTAAGGAGCCGATAATCGCGATAAACTTCAAGACATACATAGAGGCCACAGGAAAGAGGGCACTGGCGATAGCGAAAGCCGCTGAAAAGGTCTGGAAGGAGACGGGAATAACGATGGTCGTTGCACCCCAGCTGGCCGACCTGAGGATGATAGCGGAGAGCGTCGAGATACCGGTCTTTGCCCAGCACATCGACCCGATAAAGCCGGGCAGTCACACGGGACACGTTTTAGCTGAGGCCGTGAAGGAGGCTGGCGCTGTTGGGACACTCCTCAACCACTCCGAGAACAGGATGATTTTAGCGGACCTTGAGGCGAGCATTAGGAGGGCTGAAGAAGTTGGACTAATGACGATGGTCTGCTCCAACAACCCGGCTGTTTCGGCGGCTGTTGCCGCCCTTGGCCCGGATTACGTGGCCGTTGAGCCCCCCGAACTCATAGGAACGGGAATCCCGGTCAGCAAGGCCAAGCCGGAGGTAATAACGAACACCGTCGAGCTCGTCAGGAAGGTGAACCCCGAAGTAAAGGTTCTCACAGGGGCTGGAATATCAACGGGAGAGGACGTAAAGAAGGCCCTTGAGCTTGGAACGGTCGGGGTTCTCCTCGCGAGCGGTGTAACTAAGGCCAAAGACCCGGAGAAGGCTATCCGGAATCTGGTGTCGCTTATCGTTTGACCCCTATTTTTTTATGGCTTAAGGTTTATAAGCCCGGAGGGACTTTTCCTATCGGGCAGCCCCGTGGTGTAGCGGCCAAGCATGCGGGACTTTGGATCCCGCGACCCGGGTTCGAATCCCGGCGGGGCTACCATACAACCCCGCAATCTCTCTAAACACAGCTCCCATTGCCCTGCTGAATAATTCCATGAAGAATTCCATGTTTTCCGGCAAATAAGGTTCTCCTGACCCTTCTTCATAGTGGGTCGCGGGATCCCACACAGGTCCTGTGACCCTATTGGTTGGTTCGAATTCCCAACTTTTTCTCTTCGTCACCATGGCCGCCACCACGGCGTGCTTTAACGTCCTACGGCCGATTATGGCCATGTGGATGTTGGCCTCCACCTTAAATAAACATAGTGCCTAGCTAAAAATATTGAGTGGAGTGGTTCGAATTTCTGCTGGGTCACGAGACCACATAGACAGTGACCCTAGTGGTTAGTATTCAGCCGCTAACGAAGGTACATCAGTAGAGTCATCTTTCTCGTACCAGGGTGAACGTTCTGAACATATCCAATATGAAATCAACAGTCTGCTCAACGGCCTTTTCGGTATCATTGAGCCAAGCCAGGTTGAACCTCAAAACCTCCAGCATGTTGTTCCAAAGCTGAAGATCACTCCTAAAATCCTGGTAGAGACTGTTAATCTCCCAAAGCTCCTTCCAATTGGCCAGATAGAAGTCATTCTGTTTCTTTGCATCGTACTTGGCATTTATCCTGTAAAACTCAGCACTGGTATCATCGGTAAAATTCACCATTTCATCGTATTTTATCATATCCGCAACCTGAGAGTGAGAATCATTGTCGATTGTGAAAAACTCATACTCTTTTAGTTCACTTTCTAATTTGCTCATAACTTTTGGAGAGGGCATTACTGGCTTTGGGACGTTTAGAAACTCAAAGAAAACCTGATTGAACAGCCTTTCTGAGGGGGTAGTAGGTTGGATGACCCTAACTGGAACAAACCTAAAGATGAATTCCGAAGGACCAATCCGAGCCAAAGGAACAACGCGGTATTTGTCAAACTTCGCGGGACTCTCATACCCCCAGTGGTGGCGGTATTGCTGTTCGATAACTTTTGTTGAATCTTTGATTGTTGAAACAACCTCGTACATGTTTTTTAAGTGTAAGTCTTCAATTATCAGAGGGGTCTCTAGTTTACCGAATACTGACTTAATAAGGGACGTTTTTCCAATGCCCTGACTTCCAAAAACCAAGACTCGAAAGGCAGTGTACTTCGAGTAAAGAAGTGCAATAGCAGCAACCTCATGGTGATTGGGGCTAAGCCTCCAGCCTGCATTTTTGAGTTCTTTAAAGATAAACAGCTTCAGGTCATAGTAGTTTGCTATCTCATTGAAGTCAACCTGGATTAGATTCCTATTGACGAAGCGATATGTGTACGGGTTTTCACTGATTAACTCAATGACTCCGTCTTCCACTAGTTGGGATAACATCTTTGTCAAGGTTTTGCCCGTGATTCCAGTAGCTCTCATTATTTCATTTCTGGTGGCTATCCTAACGTCAGAGAGATAATTAAGTATTTTAGAGCGGTAATTTTGTCTTTTGTCCATATTCATCCCCCAACAGGAACTCTAACATGGTGAACATTAAATTCTGCTATCAGCAAAATTTGAATTCCAAAACCATAGAGCGCTAAATAATGCTAAAAAAGCCGTGTAGAATGAGATTTGTTAATTTGGAAGCGCTGGGCATGTTTGAAAAGCTTTGGGAGGGTTTGGAAACCAGTTCCACGGATACTAAACATTGAACAAACACACAGGAGAAAGGACAGTTTTAAGTCGCAGATAAATCGCAGAGCAGACTTAATCAACGACGTATTTGTGTATGTTCTTATTGCCTCTAATCCTTCTATTATGTTGTGTTTTTGATCTTTATTAATTTCTATTCTTTTCTCTATCTATTATGGTGACCAAAGTGCCCAAAAGTTCCTATCCTTAGCTAAGCAGAATGTAACTGCCCAAAGATTGCCCAGAGACACAAAATTCCCCCGATTTGAATTCTCTCCTGTTTCCTCTCCATAAACGGAGAATTACTGCCGTGCTGGAGCCCTAAAATTGGAATGTTCTCAGCATTCTTTTCTGGATAAAACAGCTTAAAACTTCCCCATACTAAAATTTAAGGAAATGGGCACGACTAAAAATAAAAAGAAGGATTCAGTTATTCAAGAAACAATCAAATGTGGCATACGTCACAACCGCAATCAGTATCGAAGTTCCGTTGTAATAGACTTCAATTTTATTATGTTCTGCTAAGACGGCATTTATCATGCTAGCCTCACTGATCATGCCCCTTTTAACTAGCTCATTTTTGATAAAAGATACTACTGCGCCTATTGTATGACGGTCAACGGCTTTCATAAGCCTCCTCCGTTTAACGAGTCTTGCTAGTTCATTCTTGGTGTGAGTCTCGATTCGGAGGGTCCCTTTCGGGTTGTGGTACCAAACACATTTGAAGTATTTAACACAGTCCTCAGACATGGGACCACCCCCATTGTAAGTATGGGCATCGAAAATTAAATTCAGCTGAAGAATCCGTTATGTCGAATTATTTATTCTGATTTCATTTAACTTGAAGAAAATTCTGAGAAAACAACATCCTCTATGTGCACGACCTTCCTAGAAGCTTTAGGGCCTTTTCAAATTTCCTCTTTAGATTTCTTCCAAGCCTCCATTTGTTTCGTTTAAGGTAATCAGCAATCTGTTGGCATGATAATGCCTCAACGAGTATGAACTCGTTGATTTCAGTCCTCACGTACTCCCAAAGTTTGGTGTATCCAACTCTACCTGTTAGGCCCGGAAAGGCTTCATTGAGTTTCTCCAGTCTCTCCTCCCGGTTCCTAGAAGTGAACCAAATCCTAGCAAGGATTACTTTAAATTCACGCTCAATCTCAAGGCGTTTCAAATAGGAAACTGAATCTTGATTAGTTACCTCGAGATAGGCCCTGAAAACATCTATTCGTCTTGCCCGTTTTTTCTTTGAAACTTTTACTTCCACGGGCTTTTTATGAAGGGAATTCTCTGGTTTAAGTACTTCTTTTATGGCCTTCCGAACAGCCGGGATTAGTTTCCGCTTCCTTTTTTGATAGACCTCCAGAATCTCCTCTCTCGAAAGAATACCCAGCTCAAGGACTCTTTGGATATCATTCGGTTTTGTTTTCTTCAGGAGTGCCCGGAAGGCATGCCTTGTCCGCGGAACTGGGCTTTTGCACCATCTTGGCATTTCTCTAATGGAATAGTCGCTGCGAACAAGTCTTAGAATATCCTCTACAGTCTCAACATTAAGACGCTTTTTTCGCTTACAAAAATAAAGGTAGAACTCACGGAGGTCTCTCAGGAGATTCTCCACCACGTCTTCCCATGTTAGCCTCAGATCGAGGTAGTATTTAAGAACTAGGAGTATCAGCTCTCTTTCTGCATTTTCAATATCATCTGAAGTTAGTTCTCTCAGTTTCTTACCTGTACAGTACATCGCGTAATATTCCGATAATGAGGGCTTTTTGGTCCTTATTTTATTTAAACGTCTTTTCATATGATATTTCGAAATTAGCTGCAGGATACGAACCACGATAGACCCCCAGCAAATGTTTGAGTAGAAATAGAAATTAACTTCAGCTATGATTGGGGTATGATGCGGGCTATAAGCTTGAAAAAAGAAAAAATCACGACTCAAAGCCATCTTTGTCATCTTTTTGCTGTTCTTGATTCTCATTCCTAGCAACGACATTAATCTCAATACTTTGAGGATCAATAAGGCGAATAAGTTGTTGTTTTAATGCTTCTACCCCGTCTTCAAAGTCATTTCTAGGTTCAGTGCCATGAACTACCCCATTCAGATATTCTAGCACATGGGACTCCAATACTTCCTCTGCAGCCCTTTCAATTAACTCCCTGAGCTCAACTGTGACATAAGAGCTTCCAAGGAGTATCCCCTTGATTTCCATGTACGCTTCAGCCTTCCCCAGATAATAAGCCAACTCAATCTCATTCTGACACTTTTCTCTTACATTCCGTGCAGTAATACTATCCATAGCATACTTATTTACTTTCTTTTTGGCAGCCTTTATTCTAAGCTCTAAAACCGCTAAAATATCCCCACTCATAAGTTAACCACCGCTAAGATTCTTTTCATTTCCAAAATTCAATGTAATGGATTAACGAGATTTCAACGAGAATTTCAGGTAAAAACTCAGAGTTTAATATTTGAATGCTGAATCCCAAACTGTGAAACAGTATTTGTAACTTGACTCGTTTTGAGCTTGAGTGAGTATTTGTGAGATTTTCTTCTCTTTCCTTTTAGCCCAAACAATGGAATAAAAAAAGAAGTTAGTTCAAAAGACCTGTGTAAACCATCATTTGAGTTCTCATTGTTGCTTCTTGGTGTTGCATGGGAATGTTTGCATCCATGCTCATCACACTACTATGCTTAGGGGCTATCACAGGTTTTAACACGGCTTTTTCTTCTACTAAGCCTACCATAATTATCTGTTCTTCTGTAAGCACGCTCAAATTGTAATAAAGCTCTTTGTAGTATTTCCAGAGCTCTATCTTGGTTATTTTGGCATAATTTATCCTGTGCACATCATTCGAAGGTCTGTGCCCAGTTAATTTCCTAACAGCTGCGAATACTTTCTCGTTGTTCAGTCCCTTTTTCTCGGCCTGTCTTTCCCACTCCTGCGCGAACAACTTTCTAAAGTATTTTAGTTCAAACCTATGTATTCCATCGCTAACAATAAAATTCAAATTTGCCCCCAAGTACTCTAAGTCCTTACTCTTTTTGATTATCTTGTGCAAAAAAGTGTCTTTCAAGCTTCTTTTCCCAGGTTTCATAAATAAGTATCCCTCCTGTCGTCTAATTTCATTATCGTTAAGTCTCAAGTAGTATTTGAGCACGTATTCTGCTTCTCTTGTCATGAACACAACCTTATGACCTTCTATTCCGAGTAATTTACCCTCCTTTGTCTGGCTAGCCCGGATCCTAATAGTGTGCGTCTTAAAGTCAATGTCCTCTACTTTAATTTGCACTACTTCGCTAACTCTCCTGCCAGTACTAAACAGGAGTATTGCAAACGCTAATGCCTTCACATATTGCTTCTTCTTCAATCTCCTCATTTTAAACAGCATTTCTAGCCTTTTGAAGAACTCTCTAGCATCTTCAAGCGTGAGGCTTGGAGTATTCTCCTCCTGCTCAATTTTTCGAGCAATGTTCGCCTGCCTCAAAGGGCCTTTCAATACGTCCACAAATACTTCCGATACTCCCAATCTTCTCAGCACAATAACAACTGCCTGCAATCTTTTAGTCAGAGATGAGTTTGAGTACTTCTCTTTGCTGAGAGCTTTTACGTATTCTACCAAAACTTCCCGCGATATCACGTACTTCTCTCTTTCAGAGGGAGCTTTTATTCTACTTCCTGATTCGAGCCTTCCAGTTTTTACGAACTTTAGGAACTGCCAAACATATCTCTCAAACTCCTTCATGTATGCTTCCGAGACGTCGTGTGTTGAAGCGTAGTCGGCGAGTAGCTGTTCGACATCTTCACTAGTGAATACATACTTGAGCTCCTCCAGTTGATATTTTAGTTGGATTACACCCACCCTACGCATACATAGCTCCCACCGTCCTTTGATTCGTCATTTAGCCTTTTAAACGCACCTATTAACAAAATAATGTCAAAAAATCGTTTAGATTTTTGACCGGTATGTTTAAATAGTTTTAATTTCGAACTTACTCTTCTGAGTAGTGTTAAAGAAGTTGAAATAGTACCCAGGAAGAAAATCTTTATTGAGGCATTCAACATAGATTATTGTGGTGACTCACAATGAAATACTGGCTCTGCATTACTAATCGCGACAACTGGGAGGTTGTTAGAAAGAAGAACGTCTGGGGCGTTGCCAAAAGGCACAAAAACACCATCGCCAAGGTCAAGCCCGGTGATAAACTCGTCTTCTACGTCAAGCAGGAGAGGAAGAACAAAGAGATTCTCGAACCCAAGATCGTCGGCATCTTTGAGGTCGTTAGCGAGCCCTACACGGACTCAAGCAGAATCTTCAAGAGCCCGCCCCACCTCAACGAGACTTACCCAATCAGGGTAAAGATTAAGCCGATAAAGCTTGGCGAGCTCGACTTCAAGCCCCTCATTCCGAAGCTCAACTTCATCACCAACAAGAAGCGCTGGAGCGGCCACTTAATGGGCAAAGCGATGAGAGAAATATCAGAAGAGGACTACAAGCTGATTGAAGCTCTGCTTTAAGCCGACAAGGAAAGTTTAGAAAACATTGAAAGGACACCAAACCGTCTGCTTCAACACCGACTCATTCCCCTTCCGGGGCCGCAGTAGGGGACAGGCGGGAGAACCTCACCTATTCCCAAATAATGAAGAGTCGTTCAATATTAATAAACGGTTTGCCTAACCATTTAAACTTTGCATACCCTAAATCTGTTCCATCATGAGATGGAACAGCACAATAAAACAAAAGCAAACTAGTGAAGACATCTCCCTAAACCCCAGCCTTCCGCAAAATTTCCCTGTACTCCTTTTCTTTGATGTATCTTCCCGAGACTGCTATGAACCTTGGCGGCTTAACAGGCTTCGGGTACTTTCTGATGTTTTTCAACCTGAGCACCATCCACGGCCTTGGCCTCCTCCCACGGGAGTGCCACTTTTGGCGTTCCCGCTCGTACTCCTTTAGCTCTTTTGGGGTAAGGAAAAGCTCTTTTTCGTACTTCTTAATAATTTCCTCGACACTATTGAGGAACTCAACGCTTTCAACTTCCGCCTCCCCGAGCCAGGCCTGACACTCTCTGGACGCGTAGAAAACGAGCCTCATTCCGGGCTGAACCCTCAGCGTGGAAGGCTTGACGAAGACCCTCTTTCCCTCCTCGAGTATCCTATCCAGAAACCACTTTGGGACTGGGAAAGTAACACCAACAACTTTTTCCTCCATCTTGCTCACCAACCTCATAGTTGTGACTAAAAGGTTAAATAATGTTTCTGGAGAAATGAAAAATTAGAACCTTAACTCTCCTCACCATTGGGAACGAAGAGAAGCCCCGCGACTATGTGCGGTTTAACCCCCTCCATCCTGCGCTTTTTAATTTCCTCTTTGACTGCCTTACGGCGTGCCGCTATGCCAAACCGCTCAACGAGCTCTTGGCAGAGGTTTACCACAGTATCCCTGGAAGTTCTTTTTGTTACTTTGGCCTTAAGCAACGCGTTCTTGAAGGGTTCATGGTTCAGATAGCCCCAGTACACCAAATCGCGGAGCTGACTGAGATACTCCTTTTCCCCAGGGTTCTTGGTTCTTGCGATTTTCTCGTCGATTTTTCCGAGTATGAGTTTTATCTGAGAGGGTATCTTTGAAGGTTTCCTGTGGGTGTACTCAAGCTCGCTCTCGGCAATCTTTAGCAATTTCTTGAAGTCGGATAATGCCTTCTCGGCGACAACGCGGTAGGTTTTCATGGCTTCACTGCTGTTGTACGGGGGCGTGTTCTCCTCTAAGCCAGTATCTTTTAACAGTTGTTCGATCGGAACGTTTTGGGGTTTCCACCCACCGTCCACAAGGCGGTAGACAAAATATTGGGACATCACTCCATTACTGCAGACAAAGAACGCCATTGGGTCACCTCTTTTGGGAACCTTTGCAATGCTTCTCATTGAGTACCTTTTGATGATTTCATTGAACCTTTCCTCATTTGCCTCCCTGTAATCCCTCAGGAGCTTCTCCGCAAACGTTGTAACAGATAATAATGAACCGCTGAATTCATCCTCTATTTTTTCTATCTCTTCAGTTCCGTAGATTGCCCTTATTGCCGAAGGATTCCACTCCTCTTCCTCCTGGAGGATTTTTCCATCTGTTCCAAGGGCTCTACTGAACTCTTGAATTCTTCTCTCGACCTTTTGGAGGAGCCCAAGGTTCTCCTCAAGCTTCCTCTCGGGGAAAAAGTTGTAGACCAGAATCTCATCGTGCTCCGTCCCAATTCTATCGACCCTACCTATCCGCTGGATGAGCTTAATTGGGGTCCAGTGAAGGTCGTAGTTTACGACCACGTTGGCATCCTGGAGGTTGAGACCCTCGCTGAGAACATCGGTCGCTATTAAGATGTGGAGTTCCTGAGACTCCTCAATTTCTTCCCCGTATCCGTTAGATCTCGGAGCAAAGCGCCTTATTTTGTTGGCTATTCCCTTGGTGTTAGAGCTCACGTATTCCATCTTTTGAGCGATATCCTCGGGGAGTATCCTCTTGAGGCCCCAGTGAACCCACTGAACTGTCTCCTCGAACTCGCTGAAAACAAGGACTTTCTTGCCCCCCCGTCTCAGTTTCACAATTTCCTCCGCCAGTTTCCTGAGCTTCGGATCTTTCTCCGGATTCTCATCCAGTTCCTTTTTGAGGGGCCTGAGTGCCTTTTCCATTGACTCCAAGATTTCCACGTCGTGTTCTAAATCCTCGAGAAGTTTCTTAATCCTGAAGGCACCCGCCTTGTAAGTGACTTTGTTCTCCTTCTTGTATTTCTCGATAAGGGTCTTCACTTCATCGTCCTCGAGAACTCTCTCTTCATTACCCCCAACCTTTCCAAGCAGGACATCGTCGAACTCGTCTCCCGCTGGAATGAAGTTATTCTGAACGAATTTAATGAAGTTCTTGGTCTTTATTAGGTCCCTACTCAAGGTCTGATACATCGCATACCAAGAGCTCTCCAAGCGTTTCAGATAGAGAATCCTCATGATACCCCTGAGTCCTTTACCAGCGGAGGATAAGCTCCTGTACGGCTCAGCGTCCTGAAACTGGGGCAGAACGTAGTTGTAAAGGTCAAATCTGGCGTAGTTCATGGAAGAAATGCCGTTCAAAAGCAACTCGTAGATGTCTTCGGGATAAACTTCTGAGATTGTGTACGTGAGCACCGACAGCTTTCTCTTGGGGAAGCAGAGCTTTTTGTTTTTCTTTACCTTAATACAGTTGCCCTCTCCCCCATAGAGTTTGAGAATGTCGTATCTGGTTCTTCGTATCAGCACCTCCCTGAATACGTATGACGGGTCTATTTCACCCCGTTCCATGGCCTTAGTTAGCTCATCCCACGTCTGCGGCGTTATCGGGAAGGGGTGCCGTCTCTCCGGGAGGAAAAGGCGAATCTGGCTTATTATGTCCTTGTACCTCTTTCTGTACGGTGTCGCCGTCAGAAGGATAAGCCTTTTGCCAGCGACGAGCTCCTGGAGGTTTTTGTAGGATTTTGTGCTTGGATTTGAGTAATGATGGGCCTCATCCACTAAGACCGTCCCAACGCGCTTGATGTAATCCTCCATTTCCTTGTACTTGTCGGGCGATAACTCCCTGCGGGGCAACAGGCCGGATGAAAACACTCTCCCAGGAATGTTGTATTCCCACAATAATCCTTCCCAGTAGCGGACTAGGCCTGGAGGAGCTATTACCGCGACTTCCCGTGGGCGTCCATGGAGAAGGTCCAAAAGTGAGAAGTGCTCCAAGAGGGCTAAGCCTATGTAGCTCTTACCCAGACCAACGACATCGCTTATTAGAACTCCTCCGTACTTGTTAACGATGGATATTGCCCTCATAACGGCATCCTTCTGGAAGTCATAGAGCACATTTTCCAGCTTTCTCAAGAGAAATCCAGTGTCCTTTTCTAGTACCTCCTTGTAAAGCTCGTACAGACCCCTAATCAGGACTTCCCACGGCGAGGGCAGGTTGCCAGGAACCTGGCCCGCCCAGCTATTTTCTATGATCTTGAGGAGCTTTGGGTTGAACGGAAGGGCCTCCTCCCAAATCTCATTGTACCACTCTTTTAGGCTCTCGAAGTGCGTTGACTGCACGATGGCGTTTAATTCAGTGTTGCCTGAGAACCCCGCCAGCGTGAAGTTGCTTGACCCCACAAGCCCCATTCTGGTTACGGACGGCCTTGAGGGATAGAAAAGATACGCTTTGGCGTGCATGAACTCTTTGACGTAGATTTTAATCTCAAGTTTCTCGTTCTGAATCCAGCTCACAAGTCTCCTTAGGAACTGCTCATTCTCCTCGGTCTGCTCCATGAAGTTGGCGTTCTTTTCGATGTCCTTGCTCTGTTGGTCAAAGTTCGTTTCTATGCTTTTCTCACGGCGTTTTATCCTTTGGAGGGTCTCAAGGGAGTGATAAACCATGCTAAGCTGCTCGAAGGTTTCCCTGTTCGTTTGGTTACCTATTACAATTCTCATCTTGCCCCCCTTCGAGAAGAACTCCTCAAG
>NZ_JALUFF010000067.1 GCF_027052235.1 Thermococcus sp. | reverse complement strand
GCTATAACGTCCGTGTCGTTAGGGTCAAAGAAAGGGTCCTCGCCCTCACCCGCGGCGGCTTCGTCTGCCCCTTCACGACCGAGAGGATAGGTGACTTTGTGAACCTCGAGTTCTTCAGGGACTACCCTAACCTCGTCCTGGCGGGGGAGATGGCCGGGCCGGAGAGCCCCTACATAGTCGAGGGGCCGCCCTACGTGAAAGAAGATATTCAGTTCTTCCTCTTCGACATCCAGGAAAAGGGAACCGGAAAGAGCCTGCCGGTTGAGGAGCGCTATAAGCTCGCCGAGGAGTACGGAATTCCGCAGGTTGAGCGCTTCGGCCTCTTCGACCGCTCCAGTATAGATGAACTCCACGACCTCATAGAGAGGCTCAGCGAGGAGAGGAGGGAGGGGGTCGTCATGAAGACCCCCGACATGAAAAAGGTCGCGAAGTACGTGACGCCCTACGCCAACATCAACGATGTCAAGATCGGCTCGCACATATTCTTCGACCTTCCTCACGGCTACTTCATGGGGAGGATAAAGAGGCTCGCCTTCTACCTGGCTGAGAAGCACGTTAAGGGAGAGGAATTCGACGAGTACGCCAAAGCCCTCGGAAAGGCCCTGCTGAGGCCCTTCGTTGAGAGCATCCACGAGGTAGCGCACGGCGGCGAGGTCGAGGAGGTCTTTACGGTTAGGGTGAAGAACATAACGACCGCCCATAAAATGGTGACCCACTTCGAGAGACTCGGCGTGAAGATCCACATCGAGGACATCGAGGATTTGAAGAACGGCTACTGGAGGATAACCTTCAAGCGTGTTTACCCAGACGCGACGAGGGAGATACGAGAGCTGTGGAACGGGCTGGCGTTTGTGGACTGAGGCCGAAAGGCTTAAATCATTATCCTGTCAAAGATTATCTTGGTGAAGATAATGTTTGTCAACCGAAAAGATGAGCTGGCCCTCCTTGAGTCCCTCCACTCCTCAGATAAAAAGGAGATTCTGATTCTCTACGGGCGCAGGCGGGTTGGAAAGACCGAGCTCGTTAAGAGGTTCATTAACGGTAAGTCAGCCATCTACTTTCTGGCCGACAGGGCCGGACTGGAGTCCAACGCGAGGCGGTTTTACGGGGAGGCCAGTGAGGTCCTCGGGCTTCCAAGGCTCGAGGTGCGCGACTTTCGGGAGGCCTTTGAGCTCATCAAGCTCAGAACTCGGGGCAGGCTGGTGGTCGTCATAGACGAGTTCTCCTACCTCTTGCTCTCGGATAGGAACACTCCAGCCGTTTTTCAGCATGTGATAGATGAAATCCTCGACGACCGCTTCTTCCTAATCTTGAGCGGCTCGATAATTGGGTTGATGGAGGGGCTGATGGAGTATGGGAATCCGCTCTACGGCAGAAGGACCGCCCAGCTCAAGCTTAAGCCCCTGAACTTCTTCCACGTCCGCGAGTACTTCGAAAACGCGCCCATCGAGACCGTCGTGAGGATATACTCGGTGACGGGCGGCGTGCCCATGTACTTCAAACTCTTTGAGGGGAGGAACTTCGAGGAGGAACTCCTGAGGGTGGCGTTCTCCCCCACCTCCGTACTCTACGAGGAGCCCGAGTTCATCCTGCGGGAGGAACTCGGCGACGTCCACCGCTACTACCTGATCCTCGAGGCCCTCGCCAACGGGAGGCACAGAGTCAGCGAGATCGCTCATTACGCGGGTATAGAATCCAAGGACATGCCGAAATACCTGAGAACGCTTATCTCCCTCGAGCTCGTGAGGCGCGAGGTTCCCGTTACGGAATCCGAGAAGAGCAAGAAGGCACGCTATTTCATTAACGACAACTTCTTCGCTTTCTGGTTCCGCTTCGTAAAGCCCAACAGGGGGAAGATAGAGATCGGGACCTTCAGGATGGACTGGGACGACTTCAACGCCTACGTGGGCAGGGTGTTTGAAGAGGTTGTGGGGCAGTTTTTAATCGAGCTAAATAGGGCTAGGAAGCTGCCATTTGCGTTTACAAAGATCGGCCGCTGGTGGCATAAGAATGAGGAGATTGATCTCGTGGCGTTGAACGAGAGGAAGAAGAAGGCTCTTTTCGTCGAGGTGAAGTGGAAAGAGCTGAGCGAAAAGGAGGCGAGGGGAGTTCTTAAGGATTTGGAGAGGAAGAGCGAGCTTGTGGGGCTGGAGAGCTGGGAAAAGGGCTACGGAATTGTGGCAAAGAGGGTTGAGGGAAAGGTAGGGCTTAGGGAAGATGGCTGGCTGGTGTGGGACTTGAAGGACTTCGAGGGATGTTTTAGGCAGGAGTGAGCAATATCTCTTATGGGGCAGGTGGGCGAAAGATGTTGTTGAAGAAGGCGCCGATGAAAAGGCAGTTGAAATCCTCTCCGCGTTCAAGGCTCTGAAGTGCCCCCAACTGCGGTGATGAAGCTTGCCCCCCCACAACCTCAGGGAAAATTCGAAAAAGCGGAGAAAGCCTTCACGAGGCTTTTAACGGACGGGCCTTTCGGGACCGCTCGGCTCTATGTCCCTCTGCCTTTTTTACCCCTGCCTTGTCGAAAACTCCTGGTTCTCTTATTAAAAACATCGACTCGGTTTCTTTGGTATCGGGCTTTTGGTGCTGGAAAAGCTGGGCAAGTTCACAAAACACCTCTTTATAAATAACTGTTCGATATACTGGACAAGGTTTATAAAAGATGCCAAAGTATTAACTCCCATGAGGGAAGATTTAGCAAAGGTTCTGGTGGAGTGGCAGGAAACGTGGACGCCCGAGCTGGTCAAGAGGGACTTTGACCTTTCCCTGATTCCTGATGAACCTAGAAAGGTCGTAACCTTCGCAGGCTGCCGGAGGGTCGGCAAAACCTACCTGATGTTCCAGCTCATCAACGAACTGTCGAAAAAAGTCCCGAGGGAAGAGGTGTTCTACGTCAACTTCGAGGACGAGAGGCTTGAGAAGAAGGTTGAAACCCTAACCGAGCTCATCCCGACGATAGAGGAGCTCTATGGGAGGAAGGGACGGCTGTACCTATTTCTGGATGAGATACAGAACATTCCAAACTGGGACCTGTGGGTGAGGCGAATTCACGATTCGAGGGGGGATGTGAGGCTCTTCCTGAGCGGCTCTTCCTCAAAGCTATCCAGCAGGGAGATTCCGACATCACTCCGGGGCAGGGCGCTGACTTTTGAAGTTTTCCCCCTGAGCTTCCGCGAGTTTCTCAGGTTCAAGGGCTTTGAAATGCCGGAGAAACTGGACTTCAGCTCCAAAAAGCCAGTGCTCCTTAACCTGCTGAGGGAGTACGTCCTCTACGGAGGCTTTCCAGAGGTTGTTCTGACCAAAGACGTGAGGATCAAGAGGCTGATCGTCAGGGACTACTTCAACACGATAATAGCCCTCGACGTCGTTGAGAGGTATTCGATCAGAAACCCTGAGGAGCTCAGGGCGTTCACCAGGCTTCTCCTTAACTCCGAGTACGTGAGCCTGAGCAAAACCGCCAGAACGATGAGGAGCATGGGATATTCGATATCCAAATCAACGCTTGCCAACTACCTGAGGTACCTCGGGGAGTGCTACTTCGCCTTCCCAATTGAGGTTTATTCCTCTAAGGTAAAGCTCAGGATGCAGCACCCTAGAAAGATATACTTCGTTGACACATCGTTCCTGACGTTTCTGAGCGTAAAGTTCAGCGAGAACATCGGGAGGCTTTTGGAGAACACGGTTTTCATCGAGATCCTCAGGCGTGGAAAGGAAGTCAACTACGCCCTCGGAGATAACTGGGAGGTCGATTTCGTCCTGCCCGATGAAGGAGTCCTCATACAGGTTAGCTACGACGTTGGCGATGAGGAGACGCTAAAGCGTGAGGTGAACGCGCTGAGAAAGGCATCGAGGGAGTTCGGCTTTAAAAATGCCCTGTTGATTACGTGGGATTCTGAGGGAAGGATAGAAAGGGGGAAAACCACGATAGAGATGGTGCCGCTGTGGAAGTTCCTGGTTGGGGAGTTTATTTGAGTGGTTGGCGGTGTTGTTTCCGCCTGCGGTATAGTCTGTAAGGTGAGGGTTTGGGATTTGGGGATTTTGAGAGGATCAGGAAGCAGTTAGTGACTCCTCCTCGGGCAGAAAAGCATTTTAGAGAGTTGCGCGTATTGAGAGAGGGGGCGTGAGGGATGATAGTATTCGCCACAAAGCATAAGGGTAACGATATGATGGAAAGGGGGTACCTGAAGGGCTTCTTTAGTAATAATGATAAAACTGCTAAAATGTGGCGGCAGCTAATAGAATACGTTCATCCTGAAGGTGAAAAGGCACTGGAAAAGTACGAAGAACTCGAGAGATCTTTTGGTGTTTCTAAAGGTGCTGCGGAACCAATAGTCAAACATGATCTTGCGTCAGCCACAAAACTATCTCTTTGGATAAAAATATTCTGTGAAGCAGCAGCGAGTATTCTCGGCACAACACCGCACGATCTTCTTACTATATTACAGCTAGAAGATACTGTTAGTCACATTCAACCATGGAACCACAACAGCGAAGACCCACTTGGAATAAACTGGTACTTGATAGAAGAAACGCTAAAAAAAAGCGAATACGTCGACGAGTTAATAGGTAAAAAAATAACTGACGACGATTTGGCAAAGCTGCGGGAAGTTGCACAAGTTGTGGCGAAACTCGTAGATGCGTGGGGACCAGACAACGTAGACTATGCAACAATCTGGCTGGCACGTGGAAAAAAGGTGGACGATCTGAAAGAGTTTATAGAAAGGTTTGCGAAGGATCCCGAAAAAACGCTACAATATTTGGAAGAATTGCGGCAAGTGCTGCACAAATACATAAAACCAAAGGGGATCCAACCACCAGCCAAAGAGTCTCATAAGGCAAAGACAATCTCTCCAGATTTAACTGCCGAAAAGGTTGAGGTTCTGTCAATCCTCCAGGCATTGGAGTTCACCGACTACTCTGAAAAAGCCAAGGAAAAAGCCCTCCAAAAGCTGGCCTCGATGCTCGAAGAGCTCTCAAAGGAAGAGCTCACAGCTGAGAACCTCCAGAAAATCGGCCTCATAGCCTTCGCGGTTGAGATTATAAAGCGGGGAGAGTTCCGCAGGGTAGAGGAGATAAAGAAGCTCTGAGGGGCTTTAGGCCCGCTTTTTAACCCTTTTCATCCTGAGGTACTCCTCTTTGCTGAGCGGGAAGTCCTTGGCCGATTGAAGGAACGAGTTGATCAGTTTCACCTGCTGTCTGAATACCTCATCGGGGTTCTCCTTCAGCCTCTTGACGTATAACCTTATGAAGGCCAGTCTCTCCTCCATGTCGCGCTTAGAACGGTACTTCGACGTCGAGCCTTTTCGCGTATTCACGGAGCATCGCCCCGTCGAGGTTGTCCTTAAACAGTTCGTACAGGAAGAACGCATCTTCGAAGTCCTTATCGCTTCCAAGGTAAAGCTTGTACGCTATCTGCAGTTCTATCGGTGAGATGTAAATTCTTCTGCCGCTGAGCTCCACGGGAATCCTTCTCTCAAGAGCTTCTCGAGGGAAGTAGTCCTTTGGAAACTTTATCTCCGCGTTTGGGATCATCTCCCCCCTTCTGGCCATCCGGATCCCCATTTTCTCGACGGGCATTTCATAGAGGCCACTGCAGTCCTCCGGGTTAAGGAACTCGAAGCCTCTCGCCTCCGCCTCATCGCACATCCTCAGGAACCTCTGCTCCGGAATCCTTTCGATTACAAAGTCCACGTCCTCAGTTCCGCGAGAGCGACCGAAGAGAATCGTGACATAGCCGCTGACTATTACGTAGGATGCGTGTTTTTCTATGAGCTTGACTACCTCCAGTACGAACTCGTCCAGCTCGCTTAGTTCGCGGTTGATTACGATTGGTTTCCCCATTTTAATCCCCATGCTATCCCCATTGGATTTTTGGCCCTCGGTGTATTTAGCACTTTCCTCGTCTCTCCTCCTCTCAACTTGCACCTCCACAAGTAGCTTGCAGGGGTGCAAGTTAAAGTTCCCTGAAGACCCTCTCAAGAACGGGGTCCGAAATCTTATACCTCCCGTTTCTCTTCTCGACGTAGCCAGACTTCACGA
Organism: Thermococcus sp.; assembly: GCF_027052235.1. Taxonomy (NCBI): domain Archaea; kingdom Methanobacteriati; phylum Methanobacteriota; class Thermococci; order Thermococcales; family Thermococcaceae; genus Thermococcus; species Thermococcus sp. Next base: position 2,312 of record NZ_JALUFF010000067.1, on the reverse strand, counting down.
GGTTCTCAAGAAGCTTTGAAAAGTTGGAGTCGTTGACGTAGCCGAGCTTGAGCGTGAGGTAGTCCTTGACCTCCTTCCAGCGGGAATAGCCGAGGCTTATTGCCTTCAGTATCACCCTGTACCTCGGACTGTAGGCGAAGAGCTTTGACAGCTCGCTGTTCACAACTGATTTCGCCTCCCTGAGGACTTCCTCGATAGCCTTTTCGTGTCCTACCCCTCTCGTAACCCTGACGTAGCCGTAGAGTGCCAGCCAGCCGACGATTCCGTCGAGTTCCTCAACGGTCGCCTCAATCTCGCGCTCGCCTACCCTAACTTTTCCTTCCTCAAAGCCCCTCCTCAGAAACTCGGCGCTCAGCTCCGGGCTGAACCTCTCGAGGGTTATGTTGTGGTGGTACCTGCCGAAGAGCGGAGCGTTTGGGTCGTTGAACTTGAGGAAATCGAAGAGCAGGCCCACTTCAGAGCCAGTCAGGACGAAGCTCAGGTTCTCGAGGTTGTCGATTGCGTAAGCCAGAATCCCGTCGTACTTTGTCGCCCCGCCAAAGCGGAGGTACTGGGCCTCGTCGAACGCTATGATGATCCTTCCGGCCCTTTCGCCGTACTCGTTGAGGGCCTCCAAGAGCTCGGTTATCGAGAACTCCTTTGAGGTTATCTCGACCTTAACCCCTGAGACACTCACGCCTTTAACCCTTTCGAGGAAGACCTTTGCCTCTTCGATAATCCTCTGCCTCCCGCTCATTGCCGAGAGGAGCATCTTCCCGATGACGTACCTGTTCACAGAGGAGAACTCGGAGTATGTTTTTCGCACGTCTATCTTAATTGATGGGTTTGGAAGCTCGTTGAGAGCAACGTTCAGTAGGGAGCTTTTTCCCAGCCTTCTGAGCCCGAGGAGGAGTATCAGCCTCTCCCCGCGTTCTATTGCCTCTTCAAACTCCCTGAGCTCCCGCTCCCTGTCAAACAGTTCTTTCCTTTTCGTCTTTGGGTAGGGTGAGAACAGCATTAACTTGCACCCCCACAAGTTACTTGCACCCCTGCAAGTTAAAAGGCTTTCCCCCAACCTTTGCTTGCGCAAAGTTTCATCAAACAATTCTCCCCCAATAAGGTAATGATTACAACATGGGTTTCCTCAAGATACCGTCAGCCTAACGAAGAACATGCATGATGAGAGCGTCTTGTGAGGGTTTCCTACTGCTGACGCCCTTCGGGCGTCTTTTTGAAGTAAACCCTTTTAAAAGGAGGCCCCTGAAGATGTTCTGAATCAAAAACCAAATCTCAATGAAAGGAAACCCTCGTTAGAGAGGGCTTAAGGGACAGTTTATCACTTTCCGCCAGCGCTTTGCGAAGCAAACAAACTTTGCAGGGTAAAGTTTCTGGGGGTGTGGGGGCGTTAGCCCCCAGAGGATTAATGAATAAGGAAGGCGGGGAAACGTAGTTTCCCAGGTTTTAGAGAAAAGTGGGGTTGTGGGGCGAAGCCCCACTCCGGGGGTTTGAGAGTACAGAGAGATAAGGGGGCGGAGCTCCCTTGTCTTTTGTTTGCAAAAAAGTTGCATACCTTCCAGACCAAAAAAGGGTGGAAGGGTTCGAAAGCCTTTTAAATACTCTCCATAGACCCCACTTCAGCGTTGAAGTGACCACAGCGAAGGATGACGGAAAAATGGCCTGGCACGTCTTCATTCCAGATTCGCTCCTCGAAGAGAGCGACGACCCGAAGATCAGGACGTACAAGGTCGGGCAGATAGCCAGGGCCTGTGCAATCTTTGGCGTCGAGCACGTCTGGATCTACAGGGCTGGCGGCAGGGACGGCAGGTTCATCAAGACCATCCTTGAATACGCGGAAACACCCCAGTACCTCCGCAAAAGGCTGTTCCCGCTGATGCCCGAACTCAAGTACGTCGGTGTCATCCCGCCGCTCAGAACGCCGCACCACAAGCTCAAGGGAAAGCCAAAGGTCGGCGAAATCCGCGAGGGCTTCGCCTTTAGGAAGGGACGCAGGGTCTACGCGGACATCGGCCTCGACGACCTCGCGATGGTCGAGGGGGACGTTGAAGGGCGCGCAACGTTCAGGATCGTCTCGGTAAGGCCGCTCAGGGTGATACCAGCGAAGCCGGAGGAATACTGGGGGTACAGGGTTCACCTGACGAGGAAGTCACTGGCGAAAACACTTAAAAAGGCCAGGCTGGATTTGGTCATCGCGACCTCAAGGAGGGGTCGCGACATCCGAGAGGTGAAGCTTCCCCCGCTGGAGGGGGAGGTCGGATTCGTCTTCGGCTCACCGAGGAAGGGCGTGATCGAGCTCCTCGGCGAGGAGGATTATA
>NZ_JALUFF010000066.1 GCF_027052235.1 Thermococcus sp. | reverse complement strand
GGTCTACTTCAGGGGCAACCTCTAAGCATCAGAACGTCATCGGCACGTATCCCCTCTCAAGGTAGCCGGCTATTATTTTGCCCACGTACTCGAGCCTCGCGTGCTCCTTAAGCGGGGCCTCAAAGTTTCCCATCTCCGCCAGCCTCTTGCACGCTACCGGAGACTTCCCAAGCTCCCTCAGCTTTTCAATCCACGGAAGAAACCGCTCGTCCCTATTCGCCACGGCCTCCTCCACCGGGCCGAAGAGTATCACCTCAACGTCCTCGGCCCAGCCGTATTTGAGGGCATTGACGGCCCACATGAAGCCGGGTAAGGCCCTATCGTCAGCGCTTGAGATTATGACGAGGGCTTTCATGGTGTTTCACCGAATGCTCCTCTAAGACGGCACTTAAAAGTTTTTCGTCTAACGTTGTATTTGGATTCGACAACAGCCTAACTGGTTCAAACAGAGAGCCTCTGGAAAAACCTTTTATCGCGCTGGAGGATACTCTCTTAGGTGATTGAAGTGCACCACCTTCACAGTGAATCAAGGAAGAAGACCCAGCCCGTTGAACCGGTCATCCAAGTCATAAAATCGAGGATCCCACATCGAGAGGTCGCCATGGACTTTGGAGCGGGCACCGGCTACTTCACGATCCCCTTAGCCGGGCTTTTTAAGAAGGTTTACGCTGTGGAAAAGCGGAGGGAGAGGATTGACTACTTAAAGAAGCGCCTTGAAGAAGAGGGAATAGGGAACGTTGTTTTAATCCACTCCTCGGAGCTTCCAGAGATTGGAGGTGACCTGCTCTTTCTCTCCAACGTTCTCCACGAGCTTGAGGAGCCTGGGGAGTTCCTAAGACGTGCTTCCTGGCTTTACGATTACGTTATCGTTCTTGACTGGAAGAGAATCCCAACACCCGGAGGGCCTCCCATTGAAGAAAGGATAACCGAAGAGAAAGCAATTGAAATGCTGAGGCGCCGCTTTGCGAGGGTTGAGCGGTTCGAGGTCTACCCGTACCATTACTTCCTGCTTGGAATGAAGGGCGGAGGCGGAGAAAGATGAAAGTTGCCGGGAAGGCTTTGGCGGTGGTAATCCTAACCCTCATCATCTTTCCCGGCTTTGTGCTCGCGGACGAAGAAAGCGGAGAAGGAGATGCCCAACTCGGCGGTTTGGCCGCCTTTGGGGTGGGATTGATCTTCACCGGCACGGCCTACTACGCGCTCACGAAGAGGAGGCTCTTCATCGAGCACAGAAAGGGGGAGCCGGGGATAGTCGTCAGGCCCGAAAGGCCCTACGTTACCGTCTTTGGCCCGGTTTATCCGATGACAATACACCACGCCTTCACCGTGGTGGGAACTCTGTTAGCGCTGGCCCACTTCGCGACGTGCACCGACTACTCCACCATCGGCGGCAAGGCCGGACTTGGAATGGCCATAACCTTAATCCTGCTGAACATCAGCGGCTTCTATGGGAGATACGTCCACATAAAGATCGAAAAGGCCGCACGGAAGAAGGAGAGCAGGGCTTTGAAGCACTTCGTGGGGATCATGAGACGGTGGAAGGTCCTCCATGTGGTTCTTGTGGCCGTTTTCCTCCTGCTACTGGGGATCCACCTCGCCACGGTGGGCGACTGAGACTTAGAGGTGCTCCTCCCTCTCCCTCAGCTTTTCCCTCACCTCGTCCCTTATCGGCTTAAGAGCCTTTGCGTACTTCTCAAGGGTCTTGAAGAGCCGTTCAACTCTCTCCATGTACTTCTCGTCCTTAAGCTCCTCGCCCTCGAAGATATCGTCCACGTTGTAGAAGAGCACCTGTCCAACGGGGAGCATCCTGTAGTTCACAGCCGCCGTTCTGAGCTCCATCAAAAGCCTCGTCCCACCGGTAACGACCGAAACCGTGGCGATTCCAACGGGCAGAGCCTCGTACTCGTCGTAAATCGTATCGAGGAGTATCTTCAGCTCCCCAGGATAGCTCCCGTTGTATTCCGGCGCGACTATTACGAGAGCATCGGCCTCAAGGATCTTGGCCCTGTAGCGCTCGATCTCGGGAGTTACCTTCCAGCGGTGGGTGTAGCAGAGAAGATAGTCCTTTACATCTATCATCTCTGCTTCCCAACTGAGCTCTTCCGCCTTTCTGGTGAGGTACCTTGCTACCTTCTCGCTCTTTCTCCCTTCCCTTGCCGTTCCGAGAATTATCTTAACCTTCATACCATCACCCGAGTGTGTTCTCCCTGGCTTTATTTAAGTTTGTCCTTCAAATCGGAAAGCATTGGAGTTCGAAACTTCTCATTTTGTTAGACAAACCTTTTTAAATTAGGTAGCCCTAATATCTCACGG
>NZ_JALUFF010000065.1 GCF_027052235.1 Thermococcus sp. | reverse complement strand
AACATCTGCGGACCTGCTTTTTTAGTCTTGATGGTAACAGCTGTGCTTGTTGCCCGAAAGGTTAGAAGGCGTTAGACCGTTCTTCCTTGTTTTTCAAAAATAGAAAGATAGAAAATCAGACCTTCTTGGCCTTCTCCCAGTACTCGTTGAACTTGCTCTCGAAGAGGGCCTTTATCCTGAAGTCCCTTATCCAGACCTGGGTCTCGTAGTTGAAGTATCTAGCTGCCATGTCTTCGAGCGCGAAGAAGACCTCCTCATCGCAGATGAGCATTGGAAGCTCGAACTTGTCGAGGACTCTGAGTTCCAGCTTGCCCTGCTTCGCGTAGTCCAGTATCTTTGAGCCCTCAAGCCTCCTGAGTATCGGCTCGGTGACTATTATCTTGGCCTTCGCGCCACCGTCTATGGCCTTTATGATGTCCCCTTCGAGGTTGATGGCTATGTAGCCGTCGTCCGCGAGGAGTATCTGCTCCTTGACGCCCTCAAGCATCTCCCTCGTCTTGAGAGTTGCGTTTCTGATTCCCCTGACAACCCAGACACGCTCGACTCCGTACTTCGGTATCTCGGTCTCAATGAGTGGCCTCATAAGCTGGAGAAGCTCTTCCTTGGCTTTCTTTTTGGCCTCAAGCTCTTCCTTTATGCGCTCCTGCCAGTCCTGTATGAACTTCTCGAGTATGTTCTCGGGGTGAACCGGCCTGTACTTGTTGACCTTGCCCGGCTGGCTTATGGCAAAGCCCTTCTTCTCTAGACTCCTGAGCACGTCGTAGGTTCTCGGCGCCGGAACCTCTGAGACGCTGGCCAGCTCGGCCGGCGTGAGGACACCGAAGCCGACCAGGGCAACGTACGCCCTTGCCTCGTACAGGTTCAACTCAAAGTGCTCCTGCAGGAGCTCCACCATCCTGTCCTTAACCATTTTTACCACCACCTAATTTTCTATACTGGTATCTGGACTTCAAAGGTTATAAGCTTTTTCCAAATTATCAGAGTGTTTGAAAGACACAATCTTCTGTTGATATCAATGACTTTGCCCTATAAGATCGCTGTTGCATCATAATGCAAAGATGTTACTCTGGCCATATTTTAAGCTTTTTGGCATCCAGCCAAAAATTTTAAAGAACTCAGCAGAAGAAACATTTAATAATGTTACAACAATTTAAGAAAATTTAAACTGGGAGAACTATCCTTCTCCATAAATGTACCTTCTTATTTCCCTATAAAGGTCATTTAGAACTTCCTGGTAGTCCGCTTTGCCCTCCTCTATCCTGTCCATTATCTCCTCAAGCTCCCTAGTTCTCTCCTCGCTGACGAGGTCGCGGTATTTGCTGACGAGGTAGTGGTAGACCTTTATGCCCTTCTCAGTCGGTACCAGCTTCTTCCTGCCCTTGGTCTCAACGACGTAGCCCCTCCTGAGGAGTGTCTCAACTATCTTGGCGTACGTTGAGGGCCTTCCTATCTTCCTCTCCTTCATCAGGGCTATTATGTCGCCCTGCGTGTAGAGTGGAACCTTAGGTGCCTTCCACTTCTTGGCCTCAACGACCTTCAACTTCGCTCCCTTCTCCAGCCTCGGTATCTGCCTGAGCGGTGGATTCCTGAGCCTCGTCCAGCCGTCCTCGATGATTTCAACGTAGCCTTCGACCTCAGTCTTTGCAAGACCCGCGTTTATGAGGGCCTTTTCATAGAGTATCTTCGCCGGAACCATCTGGCTCGTCATAAAGCGCCTGAATATCATGTCGTACAGGCGGTAGTGGTTCCTCGTCAGGTTTCTCGGGAGCTGGATTACTCCATCGCGAACGAGCTGCATCAGCCTTCCTGTATCTATCGGCCTCGTCGGCCTTATCGCCTCGTGGGTTCCTTCTTCGCCCCAGTGCCTCGGCTTAAAGTACTCCTCGCCTATTTCCTGGGTTATGTACTCCTTCGCTATCTCTATTCCGGTGTTGCTAACATGAGTGCTGTCTGTGCGGTGATAGCTCGTCAGCCCCGCCTCGAACAGATCCTGAGCTAATCTCATCGTCTCGGGCGCCGAAAGCTTGAGGAAGGTTGATGCATCCTTCAGCATTGCATCGGTGGTGTACGGCGGTGCTGGGTTGAGCTCCCTCTCCTCAATCTGAACCTCCTCAACCGTGACGTACTCGGGTGGCTCGACGTCCTTTCCTTCCTTTCCTATCTCAACCGTAACCTGAAGGCCGTTCTCAAGGGTCAGGCCAAGGAAGTAGGTCTCGCTCTCGCTGAACTCCTTATAGCGCTCGATTATCCAGCCCAAAACGGGCGTCTGAACCCTGCCGGCGGAGAGGTTTCTGTTTTCAAAGACCCTCTGGAGCTCACCGCTAAGCTCGAAGCCTATCCACCTGTCCTCTATCCTCCTGACTATCTGGGCCTCGACGCGGTTCTCGTTTACGTCTCTAGCCTCTTCAATGGCCCTTAGTATGGCCGGCCTCGTAACCTCGTGGAACTCCGTCCTCTTGATGTTCGGCGTGTATGGGCTGAGAATGTTCCTTATGTCCCATGCTATCTTCTCTCCCTCGGTATCTGGGTCGGTCGCGATGAGTATCTCGTCAACCTCCTGCGCCAGTTCACGCATGGCTATAACGTTCTCAAAGGCATCGCGCACGTTTGTGGAACCACAGCGCGGGCAGACGCCTTTCTTCTCCCAGTCAACGAACTGATGCCCGCAGTCGCGACACCTCTTTATAGTGTCGTAAATCGGTATGAACTTCAGCATATCTCCGTTGCTCTCAACGAGGACGCCGTGGTAGCCTTCGTTTGTAACGAGGTCGAACATATGGCCCCCGCTGGCTAAAATCGTCAGCATCCTGTTCCCTATGCTCACTTCGTAGGCAACCAGATCGCCTATCCTCGTCTTGCTCGGCTGGCCGAAGAAGTTCGCTATGGTTCTTGCCTTGTTGGGGCTCTCGACTATCATGAGTGAGGACTTCACGAGGTCTTTTACCCTGGCGCTTATCTTGCCCTCCATTACAAGGCGAACCTTCTCCCTGTCCTCATCGATTTGTCTAAGAACCTCATCAAGATCCAGCTCCTCAAAGGGAACCATCTTGAACTCAGTGAAGCGCCAGCGCATCTGCCTAACGAGGCCGTTGAAGACCTTCTCGTTGTCAACAATGAGAACGCTCAGGCCCTTGGTTATCCCGCCCGCGAAGAGCCTGCTCGTTCTCCCCGTTGCTTGAATGTAGGTTCTAACGTCGGGTATCTCGATGAACCACATGCCCTCTTCCTTCGTCAGGCTAACGAAGGGGTCTTCGGCAAGCTTCTTCAGAACTTCCTCATCGTGGAGAACTCTCCTCAGAAACTCCACGAGCTCGCGGAAAACACCGAGAACCGTCCTGTGGAAGTCGTTCTCTATCGGCAGACCCTCGGCTAAGGCCTCCTCTATCTTCATCAGCTCGAACTGAGGTATGTTCCTTATGAGCCTCCTGAGTCTTGCGTGTAGCCTTTCGGCAGTTTTCCTGTCCTCTTCACTCAGGAAGTCCATGACCTCGCTTAGAAGGCCCAGAGCCCTGTAGATTGTCGGTCTCTCAAGGTCTATTGAAAAGCGGAACTTCGGCACACCGGTGAAGACGGCGTAGCGTATTAGGTGGGGTAAATCGAGGCCCCTCACGATTGAGCCGTAGTAAGTAGCGACGCCAACAAGGTAGTCTGCCTCTCCGTTTTCAAACCTCTCAACGGCCTTCCTGTTCTTTGAGCTTGCGAGTTCGACCTTAAATCCGCGCTCGCGGAGGTAGTTCACGAGCTCTTCAGCGTAGCCGAGTCCCTGGTCGATGGGGACGAAAATCAGCCCGCCCTTGCCGAGCCTTTTCAACAGCTCTGCTACATGTTCCTTGACGTCCTTGGTCGGCTTAAGATAGCTGTCAACGACGTTCCTGAGGGCGCTCCTCCCGCTTCCGACCTCAAAGCCGAGCAACTCGCGGTAGAGCTTTATCCTGTCGCCCCGCGCCCTTCCGGTGGCCGAGGCTATAATCATAACTCCTATCTTATTCTTCCTCTTGTAGGACTCAATCTCCCTCTGGATTTTCTCTATCTGCCTGTTAAGCTCCTTAAGCTTCTCGTTTTTGTCCTCCGAGTTCCCGTTGAGGTAGCGGGCCATGCCCTTCTTGAGCCTCACTATCTCCCAGGCCTTCTGGATCGTCTCCTCGTTGAAACCGAGTAAATAGAGGGAGCGGTCTATGTTCTTGCTCGCCTTCAGAAAAGCGTCAACGTCATCAACAAAGATGAAGTCGAAGTGCCTCCCCTTCAGCTTGTCCTCGAAGTTCCTAGCCAGCCACTGGGCGCTCGTTACGAGGATGTCGTACTCACCAGAGTCTATGAGGGCGAGCATTTCTTCTTTTTCCTTCTTCCTGAGGTTGCCGTGGTAGTAGGCGAGCCTGACGTCAAGCCCGAGCCTCTCGCGCATCGCCTCTATCTTCTTGACCGTCTGGATGACGAGGGGGGTTGTGGGCACGACTATGTAGCTCTTCTTTCCCTTTTTTGCATGCCAGAGGCTCATGAAAGCCCCAAAGGTGCTCTTGCCCATTCCGGTCGGGGCTATTATCGAAAAGCTCCTTCCCTTGAGGAGCCTCTTCACCCACGTCCTTTGAGCGCTCCAGAACCTGAACCCGGTTGCCTTCTCAAAGAGCCTTTCAACGTCCTTAAGCCCCTTTTCGAGGCGGTAGATTTCATCCCACCTCTTTAGTGTTCCGGCCTCTTTAAGGGCCTTTCTCACTTCACTCACGAGCTGAAAATAATCCTGAGCGGTGATAGGACGTTGGAGACAGTTCTCGCAGGGATTCTTGGCGACTAGTCTCTCATCGGAAATTCTGCCGGAGCAGTTTGGGCACATCTCCCGGTAGATGGCCTTCATTTTTCCACCCTCTAGGTCTTAGTTTAGGGGAGTCGATGTTTATAAGGGTTATCAGCGGGCCCGCTGGAGGGCCGAATTGACCGATTGAAAACTTTTTCTGAGTCTTTCGGTTAGGAGATAATCGGGGAAGAGGGCCGAGAACTCGTCGAGAACCTCCTCAAGGACGTGGAGGTACTCAGCCCGTCCGCTTTTTTCGACAAGCTTGAGGGCCCTCATGAAAAGCCTGGCAGTCTCGCTTCCGCTCTCGTCGCTCCGAAGGGAGAAGAGGAGCTCCTTTATCGAAACGTCGAGGGCCAGCTCGGGGGCATGGACGAGAAAGCTCCACGCGCTCGCCTCGGGGTTCAGCTCGGACAGGTTGTCTCCCTCGAAGTATGTACCCTTCTCGTATGCGACCAGAATCGAGGCGACGTGCTTGCAGTCCCCTCCGAGGGGGCAGGTGCAGATGCTTTCCCCCGTCTTCAGGTTTAGGGAGGGATAGTAGGGATACGTCCCGAGAACCTTGCCGTATAGCCTCTCCCCGGCTTTTACAACCCAGATAACCTTTCCAGAGCGATAATAACGCTCTCCCTTCTTCCTTGTCTCCCCGTCCATGCTTACCACTGCAGTGGGTTAGAGACCGGAAATTTAAGCCTTTCGGCGAAAGGGTTTTTAGTCCGGGGGGATACTATTCTCGGTGGTGTCCATGGTCGATGTCTTCGAGCTGGCAAGGCGTTATCACGATGAGTTAGGCATAGAGGAGCCGAGTCTTGCAACGATGGCCGCGGAGTTCTTCGATGACCTTGGCCTCAAGATGGCCGACTTTCTCTCCAAGGAGGGCTACACCGTCCTGAGCACGAAGTTCATAGACTACGACAAGAGCCTCGTCATGGACATAACAAAAGGGGATAAAAGATTTGAAATAACCCTCAGGAAGAGCTAGCGTAGTCAAAGACTATCTCCTTCTTTTCCCCGGGCTTCACCGTGAGTTGAAACTCAACGTAGTCAGCGGTCTCCTCAAGTGGCTCAACGGTCGAGCTTATCAGCTTCCCCCTCTTGTGGTGCCTCACTATCACAGTCTTGGTCTCGTTGCCGAAGTTTTCTATCGTTATCCTTATCTTGTAGTAGGCCTTTCCGTCATCGTGGCGCTCCTCCAGAACAGTCGTCGTTCCCCTAAGGTCGTAATCCCTGCCCACCCCTATTCTCACGGTGTCTCCCTTGGGTGTGTGTCCGATTCTCGTTTCCCCGATGAGGAGAGGGCCGTCCTCGGTTTCCCTGTAAATCTCCACCACTCCAGCGGGAAGAACCTTGTCGGTCTTGAAGGAGACGGACTCGTAGACGGGCCCGCTCCTGCTGTAGGCCCAGCTCTCGTAGAGGTACTGCCTCTCAAAGGGGCTCTCAATGTGAACGTAGGGATAGACCGAGGTGCTCGACGCCTTCAGATCAACTATGCCGAGCCTGTAGAGGTAGAAGGCCTCAACCTTCTCAGGCTGACCGACCTGGACCTCAGAGGTTGACTCGGCCTTGGCGTAGAGAATCCTCGGCTGGAAGCCGTAGAACTGGACGCTCCCGGCAACTAGGAGAACCTTCGCACCCTTGAAGTTCAGTGCCGTTGGGTTGTTTATGACGACGTAGCCCTGGAGTTCAGCCTCCTCTCCGAGGTAGAGCCTGTACCTGCTCTCCCAGCCCATGTTATCGACCCGGTATGTGATGCTCACCCTGTATTTGCCCGCTTTCTCGGCCTTCAGGACAGCGTAAACGCTCCCCTTCTCGCCGAGTTTTCTGACCTTGAAATAGACGACCTCCCCCGGCTCGATGAGGTAATAGCCGTCCCCTTCGATTGCTATCTTCCCGTCCTTTAGCCCGAGGAACTTGCCCGAGATTGTTTCCCCGTCCTTGAGCTTCACCTCGACTTCGCTTCCGACGTTGGCGCTGTACGTTCCGGTCGGGTTCCGGGCAAATATCCCGAGAACCTCCACGCCCTTATCAAGGGGTCTCACAACGGCCTCCGCCACGTCGAGTCCGGCCAGCTCCTCAAGGGGGACGTCGTTCAGGCCCGCCTCAAGTTCAACCCCCTTAACCTCCTCGACGACACCTATCTTGGCCGAGTTGTAGAGCACAACGGTTGTGTTGCTCGAAACGGCGCTCTCACTGTGGAAGGTGAAGACTGCAAAGAGGATTATCAAAGCACCCGCGACGGCAAGAATGCCTTTCTTTCTCATACGGCTCACCGTTAATAACTACGCGCTCATCGTATTTATAACCAGACCATAGCTTCAAACCGAGCTGAAGTTGTCAAATGGAAACCCTTTTAACCGCCCCGGGCTACTCACAACCGTCAGGCTTACGGGGTGATTGCTATGGACAGGATTGAAAAGGCCAAGGAGATAATTGAGAAGGCGAAGGCCGAGAACAGGCCCCTTGTCGAGCCCGAGGCGAAGGAGATACTCAGACTCTACGGCATCCCCGTCCCGGACTTCAAGGTTGCCACCAACGAGGAAGAGGCTGTAGAGTTCTCAAGGGAGATCGGCTACCCGGTCGTTATGAAGATAGTCTCCCCGCAGATCATCCACAAGAGCGACGCCGGCGGCGTCAAGATAAACATCAAGAACGATGAAGAGGCGAGAAAGGCCTTCAGGGAGATAATGGAGAACGCAAGGGAGTACAAGCCAGATGCCGACCTCTGGGGCGTCATCATTTACAAGATGCTCCCGCTCGGCAAGGAGGTCATAGTCGGTATGATTCGCGACCCGCAGTTCGGTCCAGCAGTGATGTTCGGCCTCGGTGGAATCTTCGTTGAGATACTCAAGGACGTAAGCTTCCGCGTCGCTCCGATAACGAAGGAAGAGGCCCTTGAGATGATAAAGGAGATAAAGGCATACCCGATATTAGCGGGGGCGCGCGGGGAGAAGCCGGTAGATATTGACGCCCTTGCAGACATCATCGTCAAGGTCGGCGAGCTCGCCCTTGAGCTTCCCGAGATTAAGGAGCTCGACATCAACCCGATATTCGCCTATGAGGACTCTGCCATAGCCGTTGACGCGAGGATGCTTCTCTGAGTGCTCTCCTTCTTCTATTTAAACTCCTCGCTGTTACTCACCTTTCTTTTCTGGTATGAACACTTTTCAGCATGCTTTTGATACTCCGAGCCGGAGAAAAAGTTATAAAGAATGAACTCAATACATTCTGTAACTTTCATGATGAGGGGTGAGACCTTGCGTTTTGCAATAAGACTCTCACCGGGAAGAGAACCCTACAGGGTTCCGTTCAACCACCTTCACTACATCCAGGGGCTCATCTACAGGAGAATCCAGCGGAAAGACCCCGAGCTCAGCTTAAAGCTCCACAATCCCAGGGTTCCAAAGTTCTTCACGTACTCCCTTTTCATGACGGAGAGGCGGGAGTTCGTGGAGAGAAGACCCTACTTCCTCGGCCGCGGCGGGGCTTACTTCTACTTTTCCACAGCTGTCCCCGAGATAGCGGAGGCGTTCATAGGCGGACTGCTCGAAAAACCCGAGGTCGAGCTATGGGGCGAGCGGTTCATCCTGAGGGAGATCCGGGCCCTCTACGAGCCTGAAAGGCTGAGCGGCAAGAAGCTGGTTACCCTTTCGCCGATAGCGGTTTCAACAACGAGACCCCTCTTTGGAAAGCCGAGGAGCTACGATCTGGCACCTACAGACCCGGAGTTCTACGAGCATCTCAGAGAGAACCTCATCGAGAAGTACGCAGCTTTAACGGGGAAACCGCCCGAGAGCGGCGAACTGGAGGTCAGGGTATATCTCGCCAAGCCGAAGCGCTTCGAGGTAAAGCCCGGCATCTACCAGAGGGCGTGGCATCTGGTCTTCCGTGCGAGGGGCGACGAGGGCCTTCTTAGGGTGGGTTATTTAGCCGGCTTCGGGGAGAAGAACTCCATTGGTTTTGGAATGGTGAAGGTTGATGGGAGAAGAAGAACTTAGGTTTACAGGCAACTGGTTCATTGATGCCGGAATTTTAGGCTTTGTTAATTTGATGGAAGAGGTCTACGGTTGGGACTTGGAGAAGCTGCAGGAAAAGATCAAGAAAGAGCCGGAGAAGGTGTATTATGGTTATTTCCCGCTGGCTTATTTTTACAAACTCTCAAAAAACAAAAGACAAAACGTGACAAGAAAAGCTCTTCAAACAATAGAGCAATCAACGGAGAAAGGAAGAGACTTATTGGAAAAAGTATGGTGGAATCTCATTGTTAAGGTGTTCAAAGATGATTGGTTGTTTTGGAAGTTAGGGAAAATGTATGAAAAGGAAATCTTAGACAACAAGACGGGAAAGTTAAAGCCAGAGTACGACGATGAAAGATATGGAGAACTCATTAGAAAAAGAGAAGATGCACTTAACAAACTTAATGGGTGTGAGGAATTTATCAAATCACTTCTTGGAAAACGAAAGAAGTTTTTTGAAAATAACAAACACAAGTTTACACTTGAGGAGCTTGAAACACTTGAAAATGCAATATCTCAATATGATGGAGATCCTAATAACTGCTTGGAATTAATAAGAGATACCTTGAATATCCATAAGGAGCTCGAAGAGTATTTAAAGAGTCGCTGGGAGAAAGTTAAAGCTAACCAAAGTATCCTGGCAAAGAAATCCCGATTCTTCAGAATTCCTGTAGACAGTGGCTTCTATAAGAACTATTTGTTTTTCAATTATAGTAGGGGAATATTGGAGCAACTTGAGGACACATGGAATCTCATTAACGGAAATGCTGAGTATTCGAAGTACCTATCTAAGATTGACAAAACACTAAGCAAGTTCTTACCGTCGGACTCGGAGTTTTCGAATGTCTATTATACTCCTCTTAGGATTGAGCCATTGTTACAATATTCCAAATATATCTTCGTATATCTCTTGAACTTCCTTAACGCATTTAACCAGGTAAGGGGCATTGGCTACGTATTTTTCTATGGTTCCACACTTGAATTTTCATACCGCGTCAATAAGCGCCTTAGAGTGCTTCTCAAGCAGGTGTCTGAAAAACGATCGATATTCCGAGTAACGTGGCAAGCTGTTATTGATACCATCACAGAAGAAAAAGCAAAATGGAGCCTTGAAAATATGTATCTCATCCAGTTCAAAGGAATAAACCAGCAGAACCTTGTAAATGTCGAATATATAGGTATCCCCAAACTGTACGCCTCAATAATCCTCGATGACAATATTAGAGATGCCCTAAACGTTTCGATACCTATCGGAGATTCAAACATCTGGCTTCTAGGCGAATTCATAAAACAAAAGCCACTTTATCCTGTGATTTCAAAGCACCTTTGGAATGCCGTGAAAAAGAACGGCTTCCTTAACCAGAGAGCCAGTCTCTACGCCCTAGCAATTGATTCGAAGTTAAGACAGAAAGGAACATTCAAAGCTATATTTGACAAAGCCTTCTTTGAGCGCCCAAATCGAGCGGCAGTTGATGTGAAGGACTTCTACAAGGATATGAGCTACATCGCCACAGTGATCAAGGCGGTTTCCTCCGAAATTGGCGGAAAGAACCTGATTCACCCACTCTTTTCAGCGTTAAGGAGGCACAACAGAAATGCCTTCGTCAACATCCTCCTCAAAGCGCTCCTTCAGGCTAAAAGCAGGGACAAAGTTACGACGATTAACAACTACATCTTCAGGCGAATTTTAAACAACGATGCCTCTTGGGAGGATTTCGCCTTGGCTCTTGTTGTTGGCTTTGTTGGAGGCGGTGAGGATGTCGGTTCAGGACAGGATGTTGCGGAGGATTAAGACCCTAAGCAAAGACGTTCTCGGCAAAGCCGGCTCGGATAACTACCGCCAGAAGCTTGTCTTCGACCTGCTGAACGCCGTCAAGGCAAACGACCAAGACAGGTTTCTGTGGATTCTCCTGAGAGCCCTTAACGCCCATTCAAAGGACAATCCCAAGGCCAGGGAACTTGCTTCTGTGCTTATGGAAGTCTTTCCTTCTTCGGAAGCAGATTTTGAGAAGGTTGCCTACTCCGTCATACTCGGCATAATGGCCGGAGGTGAAAGCTGATGGGAAGGTTTCTGGTTATGGATGTGGTCTTTTACGGGAGCTCCCTCAACTACGACCAGGGGAGCGGGAACTATCAGGAGCTGAAGAAGATAACCCGCTGGGACGGCAGACAGTACACCCTTGTCAGCAGGTATGCGCTGAGGTACAGTCTCCTTGAAACTGGGAAGAAACTTGGTCTGTGGAATATTGCCGAGGGCGAAAAGCTCCACCGTGCTGGTAGCGGGGACAATACCGTAATACAGCCTGCGACGGATCTTCTCCTCACTGGAGAAATACTTCTGTATCCCGAGTTCGATATCTTTGGATACTTAATAACATCTACCACGCCGCAGAACTTCAGGAGTGCCCCAGCGAAGTTAAGCCACGCAGTTTCGATGACACCTTTCAACTACGATGCACTCTTCAACGCCAACCTCGGCATGGCTAACAGGATGAGAAAGGTTTACGGAGAGATGAAGCCGAATCCGTTCACCGCAGAGGAGCACGAGACATTTTACCTTTACTCACTCGTCGTTGACCTTAACGAGGTTGGGGCAGTTGATGTTTTCGTAACACTCGGCAGTGACGTTACCCTCGGAAGAGACCAGGAGAACAAAGAGATAAAGATGAAAATCGAAGATGTTGTTAACGAGGATGGCAGGGTCAAGTTCATCCTCAAGGGCAAAAAAGAGAAAAAAGAACTCGTCCAGAGCGAGAAAGTTAAGCTCGAGTCCTTTGAAAAAATTAACAACAAACTGGTCCACATCAAGTACTCGCTGTCTCCCGAGGGAAAGGAAAAGCGAGTAAAGAATCTCATAAAGGGTTTACTAAGTTTAAAACGCTCAATCAAAGGCAGGGAGGAAGACCTCAGACCTAGACTCCTAGTCCTCGGAGTTTACAAAGACACAGCTTACCAGACGTTTAAGGACAGAATTGAGCTTATCGACGAGTACAGCGAGGAGGAGTACGATGAAATCGAGGAACGCGAGGAGAACGGAAAGAAAGTTGTAATGATAAAGCACGTAGTCTCCAGGAACAGGAAGCCAATATTTAGGATTTCAGGGCTTCCCGAGGGCACAACAGTTGAGAATCTTAATGAATCGGAGGTTCTCAAACTTGTCGAGAATCTCTTTACCTCCAAAGAAGAGACCTCCAAAGAAAAGAAACTCTCCGAGGTGAAGGTCTTCAAAGATCCAAGCGTAGAAGTTAGGCTCGAGTGATGACTATGGCCGAGAAGACCCTGCTCATAGAACTGTTCCAGCCCTTTGCCCAGTACCGTAATCCTTTCACCTTTTACTACGCCCAGACTTACCCTCTACCGCCGAAGTCAACGATAATAGGTATGCTCCAAAATGCGCTTAACGATTGGTACGGCAAGGAGAGAGGAATTGATAACTGGTGGAGCCTTAAGGTCAGTGTTCATGGGGGATTCGAGAGCGTCTTCTGGAACTATCAGCAACTGATAAAGGCAACAAAGACCGGGATATCCATAGTTCATTTTAAGGGCAGGCCCACACTCTGGAACCAAAACCTCCCCCTCTACGGTTTTCCGATAACTTCACAGAGAAGCCCGGTCCTCCAGCAGGAACTCTTCAACGGCTGGCTCTACATCCTCATCAGAGGAGATAAAGACTTCCTTGGTGAGATCAAAGAGGCCATTGATAGGCCCAAAAAAGTTCTATCACTGGGCAGAAGCGAGGACGTTGTCTTCTTGAGAAGGGTCGGGTTCATTGAGGGGAAAGAAAAGAGGGCACAGGAGGTAGCGATTAGATATCCAACCTACGTCAGAGTGCCCATTGAGATGCTGAGGAAGAAGGAGTACTCGACGTATTCCACCCCAGTTAGGGTGGTCTTCAAGAACAACGGGAACCCTGTAAAGCACAAGGCGGAGATAAACGCCGAAACTTTCAGAGATGTAAAATTTGAGTCAGTAATCTACGTTGGTGCTTGGACGTTTCTCAAGTTTAAAAATAAAGTCAAGCTCGAAGAATACCCCCTTGATGATGTCCCTCTCAAGGTCGTAGCTGATGAAAAAGCAAGTGGGTGGTTGTAATGCCACAGGCAAAGATAGATGGGTTCCTCATAAAGGATAACAACACCCAAGACGCCTCTGGGAGAGAACTTCCACTAGTATCTCTTCTCAGGGCAAAAAGCGGAGAAGGCGACGTTTTGCTAATTGACCACATAAAATCCGCACTGGAGAGATGCGTTGAACTTTATAGGTTCATTGAGAATCTCGGAGAGACTATAATCTACAAGCCCCTTGGGAATCCCCAAGAGCGTTTTGAACTTTTCAAGGATTTAGCAAAGGCGATAATCATCCACGACCTTGGCAAGATAAGCCTCGACTTTCAGAGGAGACTTTATGGTAGGGAGCTCCCTACAGAACTAATTACGTTGCTTAACAAAAGTGAGGGCATAAAGGCCCGTCATGAAGTCCTATCGGTTCTCTGGAGCGCTGGATTACTCGGTAACTCAGAGAGGGATGCAAAAATCAGAACGGCGGTTCTTCTTCATCACTACAACGAATTCTTCTCCGACGACAAAGAGTTCTCCCATATAGTTGAGCTTTACCCGGATGACGTGGAAAAATATCTAGATTTTCTAGTCTCAAAGAAAAGAGAGCTTAAAAAATTCCTGGAGGACTATCTCAGAGCCATCGAGAGGGGATTAGACGAAAACTTCATCAAGGAGGCTGTTGCTGAGCTAAGGCCGGATTTTTTGGGCATAAAGGCCCTGAAAGAGAAAGTGGAAACCTGGGATGATGATTTGTCGGAGAGCGTTCAGCTTTACAATCCCAAAGAGATTGACGTTGATTTTCTGGTATTTCTGGGTACGCTGAGAAGGTGCGATTACTCCTCAAGCGGCGATTTTCCAATCGAAAGCGCTCTCGATATTTCGAAAGTTTTTGGTGATGTTGAAGAGAGGATAAGGAGAAAGATTGCGGAAAGGCTAAAGGACTGGAAAATTTCTCCCGGAAAGCTCTGGCAGGAGGAGTTATTATCTAAAAAGGATTCAGACTACCTAGTTGTTGTCGCACCCACAGGCTCTGGGAAGACCGAGCTCGGTGTTCTATGGGCAAAGAGAAGGGGTAAGCTACTCTACACGCTTCCACTTAGGGTAGCACTAAACGACCTCTACAGACGACTCTCGGAGGAATACTTTGATAGGGAATCTGTCGGCCTGCTTCACTCAACGGCTTTCATGGAGTACGTGGAAGGCTCCGGGAGTGACATTGAGGTTGAGAAGAAAGTGAACTCTGCTGGGCTTCTTGCTATGCCGGTAATGCTATCAACACCCGACCAGGTGTTTCTAACGGGTCTGAACTACTATGGCTCGGATAAGGTCGTTTCAGTCTACCCCGAATCCTGCATAGTCGTGGATGAGGTTCAAGCTTACACCCCAGAGATGGCGGCGGTCTTCCTGAAAACGCTCCAGCTTATAAAAAGGGCTGGTGGGAAAGTGCTTGTAATTACTGCGACTCTGCCACCACACGTTGAGCATTTCCTTAAAAAAGAGGGATTTGAAATCGTAGATGTCCTTGAAGAAGCTGAGAAGAATGGACTCAACGTCAAGAACCTCCATCTTAAAAGACACCTCATCAAGCTCGTGGGAAGTAATCTTTTCCGCTATACCGATAGTGGCGTGGAGTTTGTAGGCGTTGAAGATGTTCTCTCAACAATTGATAAGTTCAGAGAACACGACTTTAGGAGTCTCATGGTGGTTCTCAATAACGTAAAGAAGGCGATAGAGGCTTACAAAAGCCTTTCGGAGCAGGTTGAGGAATGGGAGGTATATCTTCTCCATTCGCGCCTTCCAGAGAAAAGAAAAGAGAAAATAATAAATGAAGTTAAGTCCAAGCTCGATAAGGGCAAGTGGGTAATTCTCATAGCGACTCAGGTAGTTGAGGCCTCGGTGGATCTTGACTTCGACGCTATGATAACCGAAATCTCACCGATAGACAGCCAGGTTCAGAGATGGGGTAGGGTCTACAGGAACAGAAGAACTGATTACAATGGGGATTCTCCCAACATCGTCGTGTTCTCTGGCATTGACCGGGGGACGAGGGCAGTGTATGGAGGGAATATTGGCTTAAAGGTGCTCCAAAAAACCATTGAAGTGATCGGCTCACTCGAAGGGAGACTCCTCGGATACGAAAACGAAAGGAACGCTATAAACGAAGTTTATAACGATAGAATACTTGAGAATTACAAAGCGCAGATTGAAATGCTCCTCACAAAGCTCGATTACTTCACACTAGAAAAGAAGAGCGAGGCCCAGAGAGTCTTCCGCCAGATGGGTGGAATGTACTTCGTGGTTCCATACTTGATGACTGATTACGGTTACAGTGAAACAGTAAAGAAGTTCGGGGAGTTGCTGAAGAACTCCAATAACTTTAGACTCAGCTGGAGCGACGTAACAAAAAAGCTTTCCCAAGAGCTTGGACGCGAAATCGGCAGATGGGAGCTCAGGAAGATACTCCAAGAGTTTTCAGTCAACGTCCCCATCTGGTTTATCCTCAGAGATGGAAACCTGCAGCATGCGCTACGCAACACCTTCAAGGGCTATCCAGTGGTTCTAACGTGGGACAAAGAAATAGCAAAGAAGCTTTGGGAGTATGGAGTTGACGATGTTGTGGGAAAGGACCTCGACGAGGGGAGCATCCTGTGAATTACACTCCTAACTGTAACACCACCAACTGTAGCAGGAATTACACCGAAAACTGTAACTCTCAATCGAACCTAACCGAAGAATACCCCCTCACCGACCTTCTCATCGGGGGCACTGAAATCAACTACCTCTTCATCTGCCCCACAAAGCTTTGGTATTTCTCACACGGCATCACGATGGAGCAAGAAAGCGAGTGGGTTGACCTCGGAAAGTTCCTACACGAGAGGCGCTACGCCAACGAGGAGAAAGAAGTCCAGATAGGGAGCATAAAGATAGACTTCATCCGGAAGGGAGACGTCATAGAGGTTCACGAGGTCAAGCTCGGAAAGTCGATGGAGGGGGCCCACGAGATGCAGGCGCTTTACTACATCTACTATCTCAAGCGGCTCGGCATTAAAGCAAAGGCGGTTCTCCACTACCCCAAGCTCAACGAGACGAAGGAGGTAACGCTGGACGGCCGCGAGGAGGAAGTGGAGGAAGCCATACGCGAGGTTCAGAGGGTGAAATCACTGCCGGCCCCGCCGGAGCCGGTCAAATCAAAGAAGTGCAAAAAGTGCGCCTACTACGAGCTGTGCTGGGTTTGAGGTGATAGTATGAGAAAACGCTCCCTCACCCTCTTCTCGGACGGGAACCTCTTCCGGAGGGAGAACACTCTATACTTCGAGAACGCCAGCGGGAGGAGACCTCTCGCCGTCGAGGGGATATACGACATCTACGTCTATGGGCATGTGAACATAAGCTCTCAGGCACTACATTTCCTTGCCCAGAGAGGAGTTGCCGTTCACTTCTTCAACCACTACGGCCACTATGACGGCAGCTTCTATCCGAGGGAAAAGCTCCACTCCGGAGACCTTGTGATAAAACAGGCCGAACACTACCTGAGCAGGGAGAAGAGACTGAAGCTTGCTAAATTATTTGTCAAAGGCTCGGCTCTCAACATGGAGCGGAACCTAAAGCGCTGGAAGGTCGCCGACAGCTTTGACAAGGAGCTTGGGGAACTATTGGGCGAACTGGAGAAAGCCCACAAAATAACCGACGTCATGAACGTCGAGGCGAGGATCAGGCAGAGCTATTACTCCTGCTGGGACGGGCACCTGCCGGAGGGCTTTAAGATAGTCAAGCGCATAAGGAGGCCGCCGGGGAACGAGATGAACGCACTCATAAGCTTCCTCAATTCCCGTTTATATGCGACCATCGTGAGCGAACTCTACAACACCCAGCTGGTTCCGACGGTGAGCTACCTCCACGAGCCTGCTGAGAGGAGGTTTTCCCTGGCTTTGGACCTGAGCGAAATATTCAAGCCGGTTATAGCGGACAGAATAGCGACTCGCTTAGTAAAGCAGAGGATAATTAGGAAAGAACACTTCCGGAGCGAGCTCAACGGTGTCCTGCTCACAAAAGAGGGCATGAAACTCGTCTTAGAGCACTACAACCGAGAGCTGGCGAAGAGCGTTAAGCATCCGGGCCTGAAGAAGAACGTCACCAAGCAGAGGCTGATAAGGCTGGAAGCGTACAAGTTGATAAAGCACTTCGTTGGGATTAAGGAGTACGAGCCGCTGGTAGCGTGGTTTTAGATAATATCCCCCAGCGGGTTCTTTTCCACCCCCATTGTTTCCCTCTGGGGCATCGAGCGGAGTTTGTAGATGACAACGGAGTCTGCATCCTCATCTATAAGTTCTTCCAGGCCGGCTTTTATGCGCTCGAACTCCGCCCGGGTTACCTCGCCCTCGAAGACGCTGTTCTGGACCCAGTGAAGGTGCTGCCTAAGGAACTTCTTCACCCTGTTCACCCGCTCGACGGAGACGTCGTAGACGATGATGATGTACATCCCACCACCAAATAAAGTAGGCCGCTGAGGTTTTAGACTTTTCTGTATCACGTTCAGATGGTCTTAAACCAAAAGTCTTCGCTTATAATGGCTTCTTTTTGGGAAACACCTCCTCCGGAGATTCTGGAAGTTTTTAATAACTTTTGGTTATTATCTAACAGTAAGTTACGCTATTAGTCATATTTTGTAACGAAATTTTTGCGGAGTTTTTGATGGGGGACGGAGACGGGCGGAAATGCACACTCTCCGGGTGAAGATGTGTCCGTTTTTATATCGCGAGGTTTAAAGTGGATTTCAGCTAATTTCACCCCCTTTCAGCGCCCCGGGAGTCTTGTGGACAACAATGTCCATTCAAGAAAACCGGATGAGAAAATGCTTTTTGTTAAATTCCTGAGCTTCAGCGGGTGATAACAGAAGCTTTTCAGGGGTTTTTCTAGGCCCCTCCAAGAAAAAGCTTATAAGATTTGAGTGTTTTTGTTTCTCTGTTGGGCGAACGGAGGAAAAAGTCGCCCTGTTGCAATAAGACTTTAGGAGAATTGAAACGAAGAGTGGGGAAAATTCAAAGCAGGCCCATTTCCCGGTTGCAATAAGACTTTAGGAGAATTGAAACACGGGCGCCAGCCTCCCCATCGGGCCCGGCTGGGCCCTCAGGTTGCAATAAGACTTTAGGAGAATTGAAACTGCTCTGTGATGGCATGGTCTATGGCAGAATCCTTGTGTTGCAATAAGACTTTAGGAGAATTGAAACGGGGTGGGTCGGCGACCTACCTCCCCCCCAAAGCCCGGTTGCAATAAGACTTTAGGAGAATTGAAACTCTGGAAGGCAAGCTTCGCGGCCAACTTCGCATCTTCGTTGCAATAAGACTTTAGGAGAATTGAAACGCAACGGGCAGGGGCTGGGAAGTGGGGTATAGCAGGGTTGCAATAAGACTTTAGGAGAATTGAAACGATTTTCCGGGCCTGGGCCCAGCCGGTCCATGTCAGTTGCAATAAGACTTTAGGAGAATTGAAACTTGGCGAGCTCTCGGAGGAGGACATCGCCGAGGTCAGGTTGCAATAAGACTTTAGGAGAATTGAAACGGAGATGGTACACCAAGGCCAACATAGCCCTTAGCAAGTTGCAATAAGACTTTAGGAGAATTGAAACCGGCTCGTCAGAGCACGAATACGCCGGGTTGTCGGGTTGCAATAAGACTTTAGGAGAATTGAAACAATGGAACTCTGGAATTCCAAAAGGAACTGAGTGGAAGTTGCAATAAGACTTTAGGAGAATTGAAACCTGGCTGGTGGGATGGGTTTGAGATTGATCCACAAAACGTTGCAATAAGACTTTAGGAGAATTGAAACTGGCAAGTTCCACATTTCCGCAATAGCCCTCCGGTATGTTGCAATAAGACTTTAGGAGAATTGAAACGAACATGTGGAGGTGAGTTGGCGAACACCCTACGCCAAGTTGCAATAAGACTTTAGGAGAATTGAAACGTAATGGCCAAGCGATAAAGGTCAACGGGGGCCGCGGTTGCAATAAGACTTTAGGAGAATTGAAACTGGCGAGATCAACCAGCTTCTCTTTGAGCTTCTTGTGTTGCAATAAGACTTTAGGAGAATTGAAACTGATGTGATCCTGACTCACTCCAGACTTCTTCGGCTTGTTGCAATAAGACTTTAGGAGAATTGAAACATGCGGTGGCCCGCTCTCTCGCTCCGGGCATCTTTGCGTTGCAATAAGACTTTAGGAGAATTGAAACAAGAAGGGTCACTTTCTCAGAGACAAGCCCATCTTAGGTTGCAATAAGACTTTAGGAGAATTGAAACACGAGTTGGTCATCAAAGTCGGGCTTCTTTTGTTTCACGTTGCAATAAGACTTTAGGAGAATTGAAACGATGAAGAAGGAAAGGAGCCGAAACCCTTCATACCGCAGTTGCAATAAGACTTTAGGAGAATTGAAACCTGTGATGTTGTCGCTGTTGAGGTGCTGAATCTTGGGTTGCAATAAGACTTTAGGAGAATTGAAACCTCGACGGTTTACCGTAACATTGCGAAGCTCAAGGAGGTTGCAATAAGACTTTAGGAGAATTGAAACAAGCGCCACTCCTAAGGAGCGTTACGGCCATCACGACCTCGTTGCAATAAGACTTTAGGAGAATTGAAACAACTAAAAGTCAAAGCTCCCACTTCATTCCTTCCTCATGAGTTGCAATAAGACTTTAGGAGAATTGAAACGGACTTTTATGTGCGCGGGTACGTGTTCACTGGGTAGTTGCAATAAGACTTTAGGAGAATTGAAACGCCGGATATACTGGAGAGGATAAAACGGGTACTCCCCCCACGTTGCAATAAGACTTTAGGAGAATTGAAACCTGAGAATATCTCCTTTATATCCTCCTCCGTGGCGAAGTTGCAATAAGACTTTAGGAGAATTGAAACGAGGCCTACGACATAACGCCAATAATCCTCTTCCTCGTTGCAATAAGACTTTAGGAGAATTGAAACTATGGAGTCTTTGTGGTCGAGTATGAGGCTAAGAGGAGTTGCAATAAGACTTTAGGAGAATTGAAACAACGCTAAAGCGGTTCGGGTTTCCTGCTCTCTCGATAAGTTGCAATAAGACTTTAGGAGAATTGAAACAGCAGGAATGCCCACATAGTCGGCACAATAAACACCAAGTTGCAATAAGACTTTAGGAGAATTGAAACGGGATAAGCTCCTTGTAGTGTCCCGATATCTGTTCAATGTTGCAATAAGACTTTAGGAGAATTGAAACTGCGTTACGACATTGCAGGACAAGGAGCCGTTCATCAGTTGCAATAAGACTTTAGGAGAATTGAAACCAGGTTTACTTGGAAATGTACTCGGTGATAGAAATAAGTGTTGCAATAAGACTTTAGGAGAATTGAAACGAGGAGAGGGCTTATCTGAGGCGCATCAGGGCAGAGGTTGCAATAAGACTTTAGGAGAATTGAAACTTATTACGACTGGTGTTATAATAAACCGGTGAGGCTGGTTGCAATAAGACTTTAGGAGAATTGAAACTTTGTCAAACTTCTTATCTATTAGCTCAATAGCGAGTTGCAATAAGACTTTAGGAGAATTGAAACAGGGCCTCTGCGAGGTCTTCTGGGTCATCTACGGTGTAAAAGTTGCAATAAGACTTTAGGAGAATTGAAACTTACCGGTCTCTACAGGGTATCCTAGCTTTCTCGTTGCAATAAGACTTTAGGAGAATTGAAACTTGGCAACAAGCAAAAGAGCATACTCCACTATAATGAGTTGCAATAAGACTTTAGGAGAATTGAAACCAGGTTTATACAAACGCTGAAGTTTTCCCACCTGAAACGTTGCAATAAGACTTTAGGAGAATTGAAACCTCCGGGCTGGATGGCGAGGC
Organism: Thermococcus sp.; assembly: GCF_027052235.1. Taxonomy (NCBI): domain Archaea; kingdom Methanobacteriati; phylum Methanobacteriota; class Thermococci; order Thermococcales; family Thermococcaceae; genus Thermococcus; species Thermococcus sp. The sequence continues at coordinate 8,003 of NZ_JALUFF010000065.1, read as the reverse complement.
TTACTGTCCATGCTCCGTTGCAATAAGACTTTAGGAGAATTGAAACGAACTTGGTCATAGCCTCTCGGATAAGGTTAGAAATGTTGCAATAAGACTTTAGGAGAATTGAAACGAATACGAGCGCGTCGAGGTCATAGAGCGAGAACTGGGTTGCAATAAGACTTTAGGAGAATTGAAACGATAAGACGCCGTTATGGTCTTCTTAAGCACAATAGCCGTTGCAATAGGACTCTGGGAGAATAAAAAGAAAACCTCAGACCTTTATCCTCTTCCACACGGTTCCCTCTGGAGTATCTTCAAGCTGGATTCCGAGGTTCCTGAGCTCGGCCCTTATTTTGTCCGCTAGCTCGAACTTCCTCTCCTTCCTTAGCTGGGCGCGAACCTCTACGAGGAGCTTTATCAGGGCTTCCTCGTTGCTGGCCTTCTCTTCGCGGAAGTAGTCCTCGAAGAGACCGAAGACCTCTCCGGCAGTCCTAAAGAACTCAAGGGCCTTCCTCAGGATGCTCTCCTTTGGCCTCTCGACGAGAGTTAGATAGCGGTTGACCGCGTTGCTGACCTCGAAGAGGGCCCTGAGGGCCTCGGCGGTGTTGAAGTCGTCGTCCATCGCGTCGTAAAACTTCTTCCTGGCATTTCTTATGGCCTCGTAGGCCTCGAACTCGGGCTTTTCCCACCTGAAGGCTATCTCGGCCTTTTCCATCGCCACGCGGATGTTCTCAAGGGTGTTGTAGAGCCTCTCAAGGTTGTTCTTGGCGTGCATCAGGCCCTCCTCGGTGTAGTCGAGGGGCGAGCGGTAGTGCCTCTGCAGAACGAAGAGTCTTATCACCTCGGGGCTGTATCTCTGGAGGAGCTCCCTGACGGTGACGAAGTTCCCGAGGCTCTTGCTCATCTTCTCCCCATCAACCATGACGAAGCCCGTGTGGAGCCAGTAGCGGACCCACTCGTGGCCGAAGCAGGCCTCGCTCTGGGCTATCTCGTTCTCGTGGTGCGGGAAGATGAGGTCGTTTCCCCCGCCGTGGATGTCGAAGCTCTCGCCGAGGTATTTACTGCTCATCGTGGAGCACTCTATGTGCCAGCCCGGCCTCCCCTCTCCCCAGGGGCTTTCCCATTTGGGCTCACCGGGCTTGGCCTTCTTCCATAGGGCGAAGTCCTCGGGATTTTTCTTCCCCTCGCCGGGCTCAACGCGGGCCCCTTTAACGAGGTCTTCCAGCCTTATTTTGCTCAGCTTGCCGTATTCCCTGAACTTCCTGACCTCGAAGTAAACCCCGTCGCTTCCCTCGTAGGCGTAGCCCTTCTCCTGGAGCTTCTTCACGAACTCTATTATGTCGTCCATGTGCTCAGTAACGCGGGGATACACGTCGGCGGGTTTAACCTTCAAAGCCTCCATGTCTTCAAGGAATATCCTCAAAAACCTCTCGGCGAGCTCCTTCGGGTCTTCACCGGTCTCGTTGGCCCTCTTTATTATCTTGTCGTCTATATCGGTAAAGTTCATCACCATGAGAACCGTGTAGCCCCTGTGCTCCAGATAGCGCCGTATAACGTCGAAGGCTATGTACGTCCTCGCGTGGCCGAGATGGGGATAATCGTAAACCGTCGGGCCGCAAACGTACATTCTCACCTCGCCTTCCCTGAGGGGCCTGAACTCTTCCTTCTGTCGGGTGAGGGTGTTGTAAACCCTGATGGCCATTTTCTCCATCACCAAAGGGAAGTGGCGGGGCGGTTTTATTAGGTTATCGTCGGGAAAGCTTAAAAACCGAGTTCCAAAGAGGGAGTAGAACAGAAAAAGGGGGTTGCAGTCATGGTCAAGGTTGAGAAAGGAGACGTCATAAGGCTCCGCTACACCGGCAGGATAAAGGAGACCGGCGAGATTTTTGACACAACCGATGAGGAAATAGCGAAGAAGGCTGGCATTTACAGGGAGGACGGCGTTTACGGCCCGGTTCCCGTGGCAGTTGGGGCCGGCCACGTTATAAAAGGGCTCGATGAAGCCTTAGAGGGTCTTGAGGTCGGCAAGAAGTACGAAATTGAGGTTCCGCCCGAGAAGGGCTTCGGAAAGAGGGACAGGAAGCTCATCAAGACCTTCACACTCGGCCAGTTCAGGAAGAGTGGGCTCGTCCCCTTCCCGGGCATGCCCGTCGAGATAGAGACCGAGAGCGGAAGGAAGCTCAAGGGAAGGGTTCTGACCGTTAGCGGTGGTCGCGTTAGGGTTGACTTCAACCACCCCTACGCTGGAAAACATCTGATCTACGAGGTCGAGGTCGTTGAGAAAATCGAAGACCCGATAGAGAAGGTCAAGGCAATGATAGAGCTCCGCCTCCCGAGGGTTGATGCCAACAAGGTCATCATAGAGGTCGGCGAGAAGGACGTGGTGGTTGACTTCACACCCGTTCTCGACGAGACCGACAGGGGCACATTGGCCCTCGGCGAGATACTCCTCGAAAGCGACCTCAAGTTCCTCGGTTACGAGGAGATAACCTTCAAGCCGAGCGTTGAGGAGCTCCTAAAGCCACCCGGCGAGGAAGAGGAGGCCGAAAGCGAAGAGGGAGCAGAGGAGAAGGAAGAGGTGGAAAAAGCCGGGGAAGCAACTGAAGAGGAAGGGGATGAAGAGAACGCTGAAGAAAGCGAGGAAAGTGATGAAGCCGAAGAGAAGAAGGTGGAAACCGAGGAGCAGGCTGAGAAGGAGTGAGCATGAAGGATTACATCCTCTTTCTTTTGCTTCTCCCCCTGAGCTTAGTCCCCTGGCTGGTCAGGACTACCTTCTGGGGCCACGTTGCGGTGGTTCTGGTAGCTTATCTCCTCGTTCCCTTACTCGTCTCCACGGCCCTCGATTACAGGCCAGAGGAGGTCGGCCTCTCAAAGCCCAAGAGGAGGGGGCTCGTTCTTTTCCTCCTTCTCTTCATTCTCTCCATCCCGCTGAGCATCTACGGGGCAACGATTCCGTCAATGAGAAACTACTACCCGGTCTTCCCGTATTCTGGAGTCGCGACGTTTTTGCTCGGCGAGCTCGGAATGGGTTTGATAATGCTCGCCCACGAGGCCTTCTACAGGGGCTTCCTCCTCTTCCCCCTCGCTAGAAAAAATGAATGGCTCGCTGTACTCCTCCAGGATATCCCCTACACGCTCGTCCACGTCGGAAAACCGGGGATTGAGGTGCCCTACGCGTTCATAGCGGGGATAATCTTTGCAAAAATGGATTTGGAAGGGGAGAGCTTCCTCCCAAGTTTTCTCCTTCACTGGCTCGGCTCGGCGTTCTTTGATTTTCTATGCGCCTCCAGCTTCGCGGTTCCATAGCCGACGAAGAGCAGTTTATCCGGGTCTAGGGCCTTAACGACCTCCGGCCTGTGGGTGATTATCAGCGCCGTTATCCCGGCCTCGCGGATTATCTCGGCGACCTTCTTGGCAACGCGCATGGCCGTAAGCGTATCGAGATGTGCCGCAAACTCGTCTATGAGGAGGAGGTTCGGCTTCTCGGCCAAAAGCGAAGCTATCTTTGCCCTCTCCTTCTGTCCAGTGCTCAGCTCGGAAAACTTCGCCCTGTAGAGAACGGCGTCGCTCAAGCCCGCCCTGTTGAGAACTTCAACCGCTGCATTAAGGTCTTTAATCTTCCTGTAAACGTGCTCAAGGATGCTCTCCGAGCCAAAGACTGGCTCAAATTCGCCCGGAATCATGACGGAAACTCTGGCGTTGTCGGGCACCTCTATCTCTCCGCTCGTGGGCCTGAAGCGCTCCTCCCACCAGCCGTTGGCCGAGCCGAGAATGAGCCTCAGCAGGGTCGTTTTTCCAGCCCCACTTGCCCCGACAACAGCAACCAGCTCGCCGGGCTTTATCTCAAAGTTGAGGTTCCTCAAAACGGGCCTCTGGATGACGCGGTGCCTTACACCAAAGGCCTTCAAAAGCTCCTGTATTTCCTCGGGCAGGCCTTTGATGTCCAGCTCGCTCTCGAAGACCTTTGAGACGTTCCTGAAAACTATCGGGCCCTTTAGGGGCTCAACCTTCCCGTAGCTCGGGCGCCACAGCCTCCCATCTTTGGGGGCGTAGGGGTCTTCCCTTAAAAAGCGCTCGATGTACTCCTTAGCTTCGTCCGTGAGCGGGTAGAAGAGGACCGGCCTTCCGCTGGCAGTTTCCCAGAGGAACTTGAAGCCGACCTTCTCGAAGAAGGGGTTGTAGCGCGCCATCTGGGCTATGGTTTCAACTATGTGCTTCCTCTTCCTCATCTCAGGGATTCTCCTCTCGGCTATCCACTCGAGGGCCGACTTAACGCTCAGCTGGCCCAGCCCGTCGGAGCGGTAGTCGGGATGGACGACTACTCTGGCAATCCTAGCCCCAGCGGTGTTGGTCTCTGCTAAAGCCCGCCACTTCGCCTGCTCCCAGAGGTAGGAGCGCGCCACCTTCCTCCCGTACTTTTTCCTCAGTTCCTCGTAGAGTTCCTTCATTATCCGCTCGGGCCAGAAGGCCGGATGAAACCAGTCCTCAGGAAAAACCTTCTCGCGGATGTTCTTTTCCACTTCCCCGTTTGGAAGCCTGCGGTGCATCAGCGGTATCGGCGGGTCAACTCTCACGTAGCTTAGAATCCTCGGCTCGTACTCCTCCCTTTCGACGAGCTCAAGAATCAGGAAGCGCGATGCTGGAGTTGAGCCCTTGATTTCCAGAATGTGAACGTCCTCGCTCCCGCAGACTGGGCACTTCTCCCTCGTGTTGGCCTCGAAGATATGACCGTTCTCACAGCGCCAGAGGGCCACTTTCTCCTTCTGGCTGGCGTAGTGATACTGCTCAAGCTCGGCTATCGCCTCGAAATCGCTCTCGTACTTTGCTTCCCTAGCCCTTATCCTGTAGGTGTAGAGCAGCTCACCCGTTAAAGGCGAGTAGCGCTTTGCCTCGACGTCCTTCTCCCAGAGGGGCCATACCAAGACCTTCTCCCCGCTGTAGAACTTCCAGAGTTTGTAATCGTCGAAGTCGAGGACTTTAAAGCCTTCCTTCTCCCTGGGCTTATCAGTTATCTCTATCTCAACTTCGTCTCCGGTCAGAAACCACTGGGCAACGTTTCCAGTCATGTAGAGCCTGTAGGTTCCGGTATTGGTCTCAACGTCAAGAACCCCAAACCACCGGTGCTTGAAGCGCGGGATTTCACTACCGGCAACCTTTCCCCTTACGAGCATGGAACCACCGGGGAGAATAGGAAAAAGAAGTTAAAACGTTAGCCCAGCAGATGTTCAACCCTCTCAACAACCTCTTTGGTGTTTCTCCCGAAGATCAAAACCATCGGCTCCTTGCCCCAGTCTCCAAGGTGGTAGATTAAATCTGGCCTCTTACCGGCTCTTTTCACGGCGCTCTCTATCCCCCACTCCATAGTTCCCTTCTCGGCCCTCTTCACCTCCTCCGGCTCCTCCCTTCTATTGTAGAAGGAGACAACGAGGCCAAGCCTTTTGGCCTTTTCGACGAGTTCCTCCGAATAGCGGAGGTTAAGAACGGCCGTGACTTCTGGATAAAACTCGCGCATCTTTAGGAGAGCCCTCCTCAGGTGGTCGCTGGCGTTGAGCTCAACCGGGCCGACGGGCTTAACCGTTTTTCCGTAGCGGACTATCCTACCCTTCACGGCAAAGACCTCGTTGAAAGGCGTCGCCAAGGCGAAGTTCGTTCCCACCTCCGGGATGTGGGGGTTCAGCTTTTCGCCGAGCTTCACGAGTTCTCCAACGGCTTCTTCAAGCTCTTCTCTAGCTCTCCAGCGGTGGGCGTCCCTCTCAAGCTCCCAGAGGGGATTAACGGCTCTGGCTTCAGCCTTCGAGAACCTTATTGAGCCTTCAACGAAGCGCTTTGCCCTTTCAACGGCCTCTGGAAGCTTAAACCCCTTAGCAAGGAACGCTGCCAGAGCAGAGGAAAAAGCACAGCCGGTCCCGTGGGTGAAGCCCTCCACCATTTCCCCGGGAAACTCGTAAAACTTACCTTTCCAGTAGAGGACGTCCGTGTAGCTTAAATGCCCGCCCTTGACAACGACGGCCTCTACTTCAAGTCCCTCAGCGATTATTCTTGCCGCTTCTTTCATATCCTCGACCGAGCGGATTTTAATTCCGCTCAGCGCTTCCGCCTCGGGGATGTTGGGAGTGACTATTGAACCCGGGATGAGCGTCTTGACGGAGTCAACCGAGTCCACGAGCTTTGCACCGGTGCTCGATTCCATGACGGGGTCAAAAACCCTCAGAAGACCCCCCGTCTCCTCCGCGACAATCTTTGCTACCTTTCCGTTACCAAGCATTCCGATTTTGACTGCTCTGATTTCGAAGTGGCCTTTGACGGCCCTTATCTGCTCCCTCACGACCCCCGGTGGGAGGATGTGATAACCTCTTACTTCCGCGGGGTTCTGATAGGTGATGGAGGTAAGAACGGGAAGTGGGTGTTCACCCAGGGCTGAAACTGTCTCGATGTCGGCCTTTAAACCGGCTCCACCCCCCGTGTCGAGGCCCGCTATAATCAAAACGGCCATTTCATCACCTCAGCTTCTGGAGAATTTCAAAGGCCGCTTTCCTCCCGCTCAGGAACATACCACCGAATATCGGCCCCATCCTCGGCGCTCCAGCTAAAGCGTTCGCCGCCATGCCTGTGACGTAGAGGCCAGGGAACACCTCCCTCGTGTGCTTCACCGTCAGCTCTTCGCCCTTCTCGGCCCACATAGGCCCCTCGCCGGGAATCCTCTCTATCAGCCCGCGCTTGAGGAGGTGCTGGCTTATTTGAGCGTCATGGCCCGTTGAATCGACGACGAATCTGGCCTCGACGGTTAGGGGGTCAACGTGGAGGCCCGTCATCATTACCGGCGTCCAGTTGATGACGATTCCGACGACGCGGTTTTCCTTAACAACCAAATCCTCGACCTCAATCATGTTGAAGAACTTCACACCAGCTTTCACAGCTTTGCTCGCTATAGTGGTTGCAGTCTCTATGGCATCGGCAACGTAGAGGCCGTTTTTGAAGGGTCTGTAGTTTATCCCGAACTCGTCGAGGATTTCTTTCGCTTCCTCCTGAACTACTATCCTGTTGAAACCCATTGCACCGCCCCAGATTCCGCCTCCTATTGAGAGCTTCTTCTCAAATATCGCCACCTTCGCTCCATTCTTTGCCAGGTAGTAGCCGGCGACCATTCCGGAGGGACCGGCACCTACAATGGCAACATCCAGCGAAAGGTTCTCAAGGAGATCGTTGAAGTATGCCTCGACTATCGCCCTGCTTATCTCGACCTCCTTCATAGCAATCACCCAAAACCTTTAAGCCGCTGTCAAAACTGAGTTTTGGAATTTAAAAACCTTGTTATGAATTGGTTTTAGAAATCAGCTTTAGATCATAATAAAATCAAAAGGGATAGTGGAAATCAATGACCTGTTGGGTTTTCAGGGTTCTCTGTGGGACAGTACCTATTGTGTGGATCACAGGGAGGATTGTATCCTGAACTCCCAGGTATGAAGATATCACCAAACATTCCCGTGAGGGGATATTTCCTGCCCTTGTACTCAAACCTAACCTTGCTGGAGTACATCGTGAGACGAACGTTGGTGTCTTTGTACGTTTCTTTTAGTGCTAATGAGAGGCTGACCAATGAAGACGTTCTTGTTTCTTTGGTTAATCCCACACCAATCGCCAAGGTAAAAGGTGCAACTTTTGTGTTTCCACTTCCAATAACACCCAATACCGGCGCCGAAGCCGAAAACAGTGGAAGGGTGTCTACCCTGTGACCAAAGTAGTAGGTATTGGTGAGGATTCCTCCCGTGCTCTCTATATTGCCTCTAGTATCCCAATACCAATGTACAAACCACATGGTTCTGCTCATTGGCCCACCAGTTCTACTTGGCCATCCTGCTTCAACGAATTTCCTTAAATGCATGTCATTTTCATCAGGTTTTCCAAGAACCACATAAGCGTAGGTGTCTAGAGGCTTCTTGTTCCAGACTTCTCCGTTAACATAATCAACTCTATAGAGTTGATACTTTGCAAATACAGCACTTCCCCTAACTCCGGCCCCA
>NZ_JALUFF010000064.1 GCF_027052235.1 Thermococcus sp. | reverse complement strand
TCTGGTACGTTATGAGGGACTACGACGTCATGATAGCCTACCAGCCCAGCGTGGGGACTTACCTCGTTGACGACAATGGCATGACCCTCTACTACTTCGCCAAAGACAGCGCCAACAAGAGTGTCTGCTACGGCGACTGCGCCCAGAAGTGGCCGATCTTCTACCGCGAGAACCCTGTGGCGCCTTCGGTGATAGCGAACGACTTCGGCGAGATAACGAGGGACGACGGGAGCAAGCAGACGACCTTCAGGGGCTACCCCCTCTACTACTTCTTCAAGGACACGAAGAGGGGAGATATAAACGGGCAGGGGGTCAAGAACGTCTGGTTCGTCGTTGACCCCTTCAACTTCCCGTGATTCCTTTAATTTTTTAAGGATTAAGGCCAACCCCCAATTATGGACAGAAAGCTCAGGAACACCCTTCTGTGGCTACTGATGGGTTCGAAGGGCGGAGGAACGAGGATGAGAATACTCAAGCTCATAAGGAACAAACCCGGCAACGTTCACAGGATAGCGAAGGAGCTGAACCTCAACTACAGGACGGTAAAGTACCACCTTGAGCTCATGCTTGAGCACGATCTCGTCGAGAGAATTGGCAACGACTACGGGGCCATATACGTCCCATCGCGCGAGGTCGAGGAGAACTGGGATGAAATTGAAAAACTCATAGGGGTGAAGGGAGAATGATAGGACTCTACTGGCAGGTGAACATACTCATCGTCCTCATCGAGCTTGTCCTAGCTTTGCTCCTCCTCAGAAACTACCTCGGGATGAAGGACACAAAACTCGGAAAGAGGCTCTTCGGTGTTGCTCTCGTCTTCGTGGCCCAGAGCGTTCTGGCGATAGCCTTCTACATCCACTGGGCGGAGATGGGCTACGGAAAGGCCGTGGCCGGGCCACTGCTCTTGCTTTCGCTCAGCGGTCTGCTCGGGGTTGGCCTGCTGTACTCGATATCGAGGATGTGATGACATGAAAAAGCTTGCCTTCGCGCTCCTCGTACTCCTCCTCTTGGCCCTTGGCACATACTGGGGCTGGAGCGGTGGAAAAGGGAGCTCCGAAAAAAACACTGCAACACCGGAGGAGAACACTAACGAAAAAACCACCGGCGGGCCGGTGATCGCTGTTACAGGCCTTGTGGAAAGACCCTATACCATCACGCTGAGCGAGCTCAGGGAGATGCCCTCCCGAAGGGTTCGGGCGGTTCTCTACTGCGTCAGCGCACCAAACAGGCCCCTAAAGAACGGAACCTGGGTGGGGGTTCCCCTTAAGTACCTCCTCCAGCGGGCAGGGGTAAAGGAAAACGCGGTAAAGGTCGCCCTCTACGCGAGCGACGGCTACACGACCGACCTTCGCGTTAAGGACGTCCTTGCGGACGAGGACATAATAGTCGCCTACGAGTTCAACGGGAAGCCCATAGAGCCGAGGCTCGTCGTCCCGGGCAGGTGGGGCTACAAGTGGATAAAGCACCTCACGAAGATAGAGCTCGTTGACTACGACTTCAAGGGCAGGTGGGAGAGCGTTGGCTACCCAGACGATGCCTACATCAAGAACGAGGCCAGCCCGTGGAGGTGAACCCTTGAAGTCAAAAACGGCCCTCAAAATCGTGGAGTGGACTTCCCTGCCACTCCTCCTTTTCGTTGTCCTCTACTTCGTTAGTGGCTACGCCCTAACGAGCGAGACCGCAAGGCAAGCCTCAATAATAATGAACTTTTCCCGGGCTCAGCTAATCCACCTCGGGCGGGCGACGAGGCTGGGCCTTCTAGCCCTATTCCTCCTCCACTCCTACGCCGGAACTGAGCTGTTGGCCGGCAAGCTGAAGGCCCGGGGGAGGACTCTGCTGGGAGCAGCGGTGGACTACACGGCCACAGCTTTTCTGCTCTACGTCCTCTGGATTGTCCTCAACGCCGAGTTGAGGGGATAAACAGGAGAAGAGAAGGTCAGAAGTTGAAGTTTATGTCCTTCATGAGCTGATCGTAGAACTCCTCCTTGTAGAGTTCCGGGTAGCGCATGATGTAGTCGTACTGTCTCTTCAGGATGGCGTAGTGGGTAGCTTCCATATCGGCAAGCATCTCCAGGAGAGTCCTCGTCTTCTCGTTGGCTGCATAGGAAGCCAGCTCCCTGTAGAGCTTTTCGCTGACCTTCTCCGCCTCCATGGCTATCTCGTATATCTCGTCGAGGTTCACGTCGGGCTTCTTTATCGCCTCGGCCATTCTGTCGGCTATGACCCTGAACTCACCCATGGCCTTGAGCTCTATCTTCTTGGGCTCGCCCTCGGACCTGAAGCGTTCGGCCATCTTCTCGATTATCTCGCGGTGCTTGTCCTCTTCCCTAGCTAGAAGGAGAAGCTCGTTCCTTATTATGTCACTCTTCGTGATCGATGCAAGCTTTTCGTATGCTTCTTTCGCCTTTATCTCGGCGTTCCTTGCTATCTCAAAAACTTCACCCTCGGTAACCTCCATCAAAACCACCTCGAAATTAGTTCCTCATTCCCACATATTAACCTTTTGGGTCAAAATTGTATACCCATACCCTCAGCTGGGAAAATTATATAAGGTCGCTTAACAAACTAACCATTGATAAACATCAAAACTTACAGGAGTTGATAACGTGGTGGAGTTTAGGGACGAGGTCTCGATAGTCCTCGGTGGAGCGGCCGGACAGGGCATCCAGACGGTTGAGGAGATACTGACACACGCCCTCAAGAGGTCCGGCTACCACGTCTATGCAAACAAGGAGTACATGTCCCGCGTCAGGGGCGGGATAAACTCGACCGAGATAAGGGTCTCATCGAGGCGCGTCAGGGCCTTCGTGAAAAGGATAGACATCCTCGTTCCATTCAAGCAGGGCGTTCTTACCTGGGTGAAGGACAGACTTAACGAGAACACCGTCGTTCTCGGCGAGAGGGAGAACGTCGAGGAGGACTTTCTGGAGAAGGTCAACCTCGTCGAGGTTCCGCTCACGAAGATGGCCCTCGAAACTGGCAGTCAGCTCTACATCAACACAACGGCGGCAGGCCTTATAGCTGGCCTCTTCCACGGCGACTTTAAGGCAGTTGAGGAGTACATAAGGAAGCGCTTCGGAAGCAAGGGCGAGAACATCGTGAGAAAAAATATCGAAGCCGCTAAGAAGGGCTACGACCTGGGCGTTAAGCTCTGCGAGGAGGGGACTATAGCGGTTGATGTTCAGAGGGACGAGAGGGTTAAGGAAGAGGTTCTCCTTACGGGAACTGAGGCGGTAGGGATAGGCGCCCTAGCTGGTGGCATGGACTTCCTGAGCTTCTACCCGATGAGCCCGTCAACGGGTGTTTCCACCTTTGCTGCTCAACACGCCGAAGAATTTGAGATAGTGGTCGAGCAGGTCGAGGACGAGATTTCTGCCATAAACATGGCCTTAGGAGCTTGGTTCGCCGGAGCGAGGGCAATGGTGAGCACCTCTGGGGGAGGATTCGCGCTCATGAGCGAGGCGCTCAGCTTAGCCGGAATGGCCGAGAATCCAGTTGTGATACACCTCGCCCAGAGGCCGGGGCCGGCAACGGGTTTGCCGACGAGGACGATGCAGGGTGATTTAAACCTCGTCCTCTACGCCGGCCACGGCGACTTCCCGAGGATAATTCTAGCTCCGGGAAGCCTTGAGGAGGCCTTCTACCTTACGGCTGAGGCCTTCAACTTAGCTGATAAATACCAGGTGCCCGTGATAATCCTCACGGATCAGTACTTTGTCGATACCTACTACAACCTTCCAGCACCCGATGTGAGCAAGGTGAAGTTCGAGCGTTACATAGTCGAGGCGAAGGCAGGCTATAGGAGATACGAGCTGACCGAGAACGGAATCTCGCCGAGAGCTATTCCAGGCTACGGTGAGGATGTCGTGATAGCCAACGGAAACGAGCACGACGAGTGGGGCGACATAACCGAGGATGCCGAGCTCACGATAAAGATGCAGGAGAAGAGGGCAGTGAAGAAGCTTGAGACGATAAAGAGGAACGCTCCACTTCCAAAGCTTATCGGAAATGAGAACGCCGAATACCTCGTGGTGAGCTGGGGTTCAACCTTCCACGTCGTTGAAGAGGCACTTGAAAAGCTCGGGAGCGAGAAAGTGGCACATCTTCACTTCAGCTGGGTCTACCCGCTCAATCCAGAGACGAAGAAGTTCTTCGAAGGGAAGAAGGTGATAGTGGTGGAGAACAACGTCACCGGCCAGTTCGCGGATTTGCTGTGGAAGGAACTCGGCGTTAAGGCAGATCACAGGGTTCTGAAGTACGACGGGAGGCCATTCTCGGTTGAAGAGGTTTTGGATGCCCTCAAGGAGGTGGTAGAATGAACGTCCAGCTTCCCACGGGAAGGGAGCTTTTTGAGCCGAAGAGGCCCGGTAGTAAGGACATCGCCTGGTGCCCAGGTTGCGGTAACTTCGGCATAAGGAACATACTCATATCCGCTCTAGCCGAGCTCGGGTTAAAGCCGAGCGAAGTCGCGATAATCAGCGGAATTGGCCAGGCCGCGAAGATGCCCCACTACCTCAACGCCAACGGCTACCACACACTCCACGGAAGGGCGATACCGATAGCTACCGGGGTCAAGGCGGCAAACCCTGAACTGACGGTAATAGCGGAAGGTGGAGATGGGGATATGTACGCCGAGGGCGGGAACCACCTTCTTCATGCGATAAGGAGGAACCCCGACATAACCGTCCTAATCCACGACAACCAAATATATGGCCTCACCAAGGGACAGGCGTCCCCGACGACGATGAAGGGAGTTAAGACGCCAACACAGCCGTGGGGAGTGCTTGAAGAGCCCTTCAACCCGGTGGCACTCGCGGTGGCTATGGATGCTTCCTTCGTTGCCAGAACCTTTATGGGCTACTTCAAGGAGAGCGTCGAGATAATAAAGCGCGCTATAAGGCATAAAGGCCTCGCGATAGTGGACATCCTTCACCCGTGTGTGAGCTTCAACAAGGTGAACACCTACGCCTGGTACAGGGAGCACACCTACTGGATGGAAGATCACGATCCCTATGACAGGGAGACAGCCTTCAGGCGCGCTTTGGAGAGCGACCCGCTCCCGCTCGGGGTGTTCTACATCAACGAGAAGCCGTCCTTCGAGGAGATGGTTCCTGCATACAGGAGGGACAAAACCCCCCTCTGGAAGAGGATGCCAAAGCTTGAGCTCGTGGAGAGGTTCTTCGAGGGGAAGAAGACCTGAATCCTTTCCTTTTGAATTTTTGTTCAATATACCGGTTTCAATGCCCTCCAGACCCGAAACGGTGTTTAGCGTTGGACTCACATTCTGGCCGTTTAAACGAGCATTGAAGAAAATCTCAAATAAAAGGAAGTTGTAAATTTAACACGGGTGTTCACATTGAGGAGGAGCGCAGCCGTTGCCCTCATCCTCCTCGTATTTCTCTCCGGAAGCGTCACGGCCTTTCCAGCTATGAAGCTGTACGGGGAGGCAAACGCATGGTTCTCAGTTAGGGCCGTTTCGGCGGGAAAAAACGGGGAATTTGCAGTCTTAGGCGAGGTTTTGGGGGAGAGATACTCCAGCGCTTCCATCCTTCTCTTCACGGCCCCGGATACGCTGGTATGGAGAAGGAACCTCAGAACTGAGGAAGGAACCTTGGACGCCAGGGGGATTGAGTTCGGAAAAGACGGCATAATAGTGGTCGGGGAGTATAAGAAGGGGGGCTCCAAAAAGCCGTTCATCCTGTACCTTGGGCTCGACGGGAAGGTCAAAAAGGCCCTCATCCTGAAAGACTACAGCGGCTACTTCAATTCCATCTCCGACGGTCTGGCAGTTGGCTCAGTGTGGAAGGGCGATGAACCCCATGACATTCTCGTGACGAAGATTGGCCCGGAAGGAAACGTTGAGTGGGTCAGGGTTTACGGTGGTGACTACTACGACTCGGCCAAAAAGGGCCGTGAAGGTTCCCGGAGGATACATTGTAGTGGGCACAACGACCAGCTTCGAGAGCCCTGATTTAGTTTCGTGGAAAGTGTGGGTTCTGGGGATTGACGGGTCGGGAAACCTTCTGTGGCAGGAGGAAATCCTACCCCGGAACAACCAGAGGGACTGGAGGGTTGTTGATGCGGAACCCTTCAAAGACGGTGCCGTAATCGTGGCAACGAGCATCGGAAACTACGTCATCAGAATAGACTCCAGCGGAAGGCTTGTGTGGGCAAAGAACATCAACTTCATCCCGTCCGATGTCGCGACGGACGATGAAGCGATTTACATGGCCGGCGGGGGCAGTGTAAAGGGAATAATAATGGCCCTCGATGGCTCTGGAAATCCAATCTGGACCAACGCTTACTAGGGTATAAACCCTGGGAGTACGTATCCCTCGGGGATTGCCAACTGGAAGGACGGACTCCTAGTGACCGGAACCGTTCAGGAAGAAGGCCTGACCAGCGGCAAATCCGACATCTTCGTGACGGTGATACCGAAAAACGGCTCTGCAAACGCAACCTGCCCAATCCTCCACCCCCGGAGGATTGACGTCTCACTTAAAGCTGGTAACCTCTTCACGAAGGCAACCGACGGTGGTGAGAGGAACCTCAACTTAGAGTTCGTGGAGTTCAGCGTTTCAGCGGTGGAGAGGGACGTTAAGGAGAGAACCCTCTGCCCACCGGGCATCATCGAGATAAGAACCAATCCAGAGAAGTTCAATCTCGGAATAGATGGGACAATGAAGGTAACTACACTCACATCACCCCATGTTGAGTACGTAGTGCCCGGCAACCATACCCTTTACCTCGAACCAGCGGGCTCGGGAGTCAGGAAGATGCTCTCCTACGAGCGGAACGTTAGCCTGAAGCCAGGGGAGAAAATAATCCTATCCGTTGACTTCGTTAAGGGCAAGGTAAACTTCACAGAGGTTCAGCCAACACCGACGCAAACCTCAACTCCCTCAACGACCCAGCCCACGACCGCATCGAAGTCAGGAACATCCACAACGACCCACTCTAAAGCGCCAGAGACCGGCAGTAATGCAGCATCCTCCACCAAAAGCGGAGGCATCTGCGGTCCGGCCTTAACGTTGCTCCTTGTTTTACTGCCCCTGCTCAGGAGGAAGTAAGCCTTTTCAAAACCTTTTTATCCCCCCTCCCCAACCACCATCGGTGATATCATGCCAGAAGTTAGGGTTGAAAAGCTCTGCACAGACCCGGAGCTCTACATCATCAGGGTTGACGATGACAGGATACGCTACTTCGAGGCAACCTGGGACATCCCAGAGGGGATAACCTACAACGCCTACCTGATGAAGCTGAAAGATGCCGTCGTTCTCTTCGACGCGACCAAAGCCGACTACACCGACATGTTCATAGACGCGCTGAAAAAGCTCGTTGACCCGAAGGAGATAACCCACATCATAGTCCACCACACCGAGCCGGATCACAGCGGAGCGCTACCGAAGCTCCTCAAGGAGAACGGTTACAAGGCGATGGTTATCGGGACGGCCTTCGCGAGGAACCTCCTCCAGGGCTTCTACGGTGAGGAGGTCGTGAAGAACTTCAGGGTCGTCAAGGACGGGGAGGAAATGAAGATAGGTGGCAAGACCTTCCGCTTCATAGCCGTTCCCTGGCTCCACTGGCCGGACACTATGATAACCTACGTGGTTGAAGATAAGCTCATCTTCTCCTGCGACGCCGGCGGCGGCTACGGCATTCCGGAGACGATAGACGACAGCGACGAGAGGGTCATCGAAGAGTACCTCCCGCACGTCACGAAGTACATCGTCACCGTCATCGGCCACTACCACAAGTACATCGTCCAGAACATCAAGAAGCTCAAGGAACTCGGCATCGTTGAAGAGGCAAAAATGATACTGCCGGGCCACGGCCTCGCATGGTGCAAGAACCCGATGAAAATATTTGAGCACTACGAGCGCGTTGGAGCGGGAATCCCAACCAAGGATAAAGTATTGATTGTCTACGACTCGATGTACGGCTTCGTCGAGAGGAGGATGAACATCGTTATCGATGAACTCAAGAAGCTCGGCAAGAAGCCAGTAGTTTACCGCTTCACCGACAAGGAGGCTCCAGCGGTGAGCGACATCCTCGGCGAGGTTCCGGACAGCGAGGCGGTAATCATCGGCGCCTCCACCTACGAGGCAGAGATACATCCAAGGATACGCTACACCCTCTACGAGATACTCGACAAGGCCAACTACGAGAAGCCCGTCCTTATCGTCGGTGCCTTTGGCTGGGGCGGAGTCGCGGGCAAGAAAATAGAGACCCTCATAGCGAGGAGCAAGTTCGACCTCGTTGATACAGTAGAGAGCAGGGGCAGACCAACGGAAGAGGACGAAAAGAGGTTAAGGGAAGCAGTCAGGAAGCTCGTCGAGTGGATTGACTGATCCTGCTTTTTTCTCACTTTTCCTTAAGCTCCTCGACGTCCACAACCCTGGCCGTCTCCTCCAGCACGGCCTCGTAGAGCCAGGGGTAATCCCCCAGCCTCTCCCTACCGAGGCGGAGGTACTCCTTCCAGTTGCCTCCCCTCAGCTTCTCGATGACCGCCAGGAAGATGTAGCCCGCCCATGCGAGGGGATAATTGCTCCCCTGGCCCATTCTCAGCATTTCCTTCGCATCCTCCTCGGCCTTTTCCAGCTCACCGAGTCCAATGAGTGCCAAAAAATGGTAGCCTAACGTGTCTACAGCCCTCCTGTAGTTCCTGATGCGGGTAAAGTAATCGATCGCCCTGTCCCCTTCCTCAACGGCCTTTTCGTATTCACCTATGTGGAAGTAGGCCTTGGTAAGCTCCATGTAGCAGGTGTGCTCAAGGAAGCTCAGGCTGTAGGCCTTCGCCACCTGAAGGGCCAGAAGGTAGTAGCGGATAGCCTCCTCAGGTCGCTCCATCTCGGAGTAGATGTCGCCTATATGAAGGTAAACGAGGGCTTCGAGCTCTGGATAGTGTCCCAGCCTTTTGAGCACATCAAGCTCTTTAAAGGCACTCTCAAGTCCCTCCTCCACCTCACCGCGGTAGTAGTGGAGCTTCGTCTTGATGACATAGTACCAGAGCTCCACCTCGGGGTCCGGGTTTTTCCCGACGATTTCTTTGAGCTTCCCTAAGTACTCCTCGGCCTTTTCAAAGTCGTTCAGCTCAAGGTAAACGTCCGCTATTGAGCTAAGAACGTCGGCCCTGAATATTCCGTCGAGCTTATCCTCAACGTCGAGCCATATCCCCAGGGCCTTCTCGAAGAACCCCCTCTGGAAATAAACCGTTCCAATCTCGGCCCTGACCTGAGGTATCTGTGGGGCCTTTGATAGGAGCGAGAGGTAAGCCCCCTGAAAGTCCTGAACGACCCTCTTGAACCTCCTCAGCCTCTCCTCGATAATGGCCGTTATCCTCCCTTCATCCCCGAGCAGAACGGCGTATTTAAAGGCCCTCAGGAAGTCCCTCGCACTCCCCTTTCTGAGGAGGTAATCTATGTAGGCCCCGTAGTAATCCGCCGGCTCAACCTCTCTGACCCTCTCGATGAAGCCCCTTATCAGGTCGTGGATGAAGTAGAGCTCCCCCCTCCTCTCGACGAGCCCCTTTCTGGCGAGGGCGTAGAGGGGGGCAAAGACGTTCCTCCCAGGGTAGAGGGCTTTTATCGCCTCGTATTCGAGGGGTTCATCGAAGAGGGAGAGAATCTGAAGGAGCAGCCTCTCCTTCTCGGTCAGCCTGCCGTAAACCTCGCTCATCAGGAAGTCGAAGAAGTTCCCGCTGGCGTCAACCCCCGAGGAGGAAGCCTGGGCGAAGAGCACTATCGCCAGGGGATGCCCCCTCGTAAGCCTGTAGACCTCGGCGAACTCCCTTGGGTCGACCTTTCCACCCCTCGCCTCGAAGAGCCTGTAGGCGCTCTCGACGTCGAGGCCTTCGAGCCTGATGTAGAGGACGTTTTCGGCACCGAGGGAGGGCTTTTCCCTCGACAGAAGGATAACTTTCCCGTTTTTCAGCCCCTCGGCGAGAAACGTTAGGAAGCGGCCCATCTTCTCGTCCCCGCACCTGTGGAGGTCGTCTATTACGACGGTCGTCCCCGTCTCCTCGATTCCCCTGAGGGCGAGCTCGAACTCGTCCCTCTCATTCCTCCCGCCGGCGCGGAGGTATTCGAGGAGTTGGGGGAAGCCAAGGGCGTTGAGGTGAATGCCCAGCTGCCATACGAAGTAGTCAAAGCCTTCCGTTTCCTCGGCCTGATACCAGAATGCCTCAGGAAAAGCTTTGACGGCCAAGCTCGTCTTCCCTATCCCGGCTATGCCATAAACGGCGATTACCCTTTCAGGTGAAGAGCGGAGAAGCTGAATTTCCCTCTCCCTGCCGAAGAAATCTTCAACCTCTGGAGTCCCGCTCTTCACAGTCAGGAAGCTGTACTCCCCGCTTTTCGAGCTCTCCAGGGAAACGCCACCGGGCTGGAAGCGTATGCTAATCCCATCAACCCTCAGGGAGTACATCCTGACGTTCTTGCCCCCGACCCTCACCCATCTCCCCTCGACCAGTCCAGCTCGCTCAAGGGCCCTGAGGCGCCGTGAAACGTCGCTCTCATCCCTCTGGAGAATCCTTGCCAGCTCGCGGGGGTTGAACGAACCTGTTCTGAGGACGGAAAGTATCTGAAGGTTGACCTCGTTGGAGAGGAGCTTGAGTAACCTCGGCACCTCCATCCGGCATCTCCTTAATTATAGTTACCCCAAAGGCGTTTTTACTTTTTCTTCACAAAACCTGACCTTCGAGGAAGGATGCAATAATCCTCCAACAGTTCTAAACAGTAGCGGATTTCCCATGACCGCAGAGTCGCCCGCGTTCTCAGGAACCTTGCTGAGGAGTTCACAGATAGCTTCCCCAACCAACCGAAGCTTTGGAGGCTTCCAGCTTTAACTCACTCCATCGAAAGCAATACGAGAGGTTTTTATGGTTTGAACAACCAAACCTCGCCAGTGATCAGTTATGAAAGTTGATGAAGTTGATTTGAAGATTATCTACCTCCTCATGGACAACTCCCGGATGAGTGTTTCGGAGCTGGCCGAGAGACTTGGAGTTAGCAGGCCCACCGTCCGGGCGAGGCTTGAAAAGCTCCAGAAGAAGGGAATAATCCAAGGCTTCACGATAAAGCTAAACCCCGAGCTGCTGAGGGCGCACAACGTTGTTGCGCTCATCGTGAAGACCGATGAACCGAGGAGGATGAGCGAGTTCGAGGAGATAATCGAGATAAACCGCTTTACCAGTAAGAAGTACCTCATCAAGGTGGCCGTCGAGAACATGGAGGAGCTCAGAAAGGTGATCGAGGGGGCTGGCTTTGAGGTCATCGAGATAATGCCCATCCTGGAGAGCACCACGAGGGAAAGCCCTCCCAAGGTAAAGGTGCCCTTCAAATGCGACTACTGCGGAAAGGAGATCGTCGGCGAGCCGATAGTCTACAAATACCGCAACAGGGTCTACTTCTTCTGCTGTCCGACCTGCCTGAGGGAGTTCAAGAGAACCAGGGAAAACTTGGAAAAGCTCAGCTTGGAAACGGGAGAAAATGAAAGCGGGCACTCCCACTAAGGCTAATCACTCTCCCCCTTCTTCGATTCCCATGTACCTCTCGCAGGCCTCGTGTCTCTCCCTCATCTCTTCCCAGTTAAGGCCCATATGTTCCTTCATCTCGGCCTCCATATCCTCGTGGATTTCAGTGAAGTCCCCGCCCGCCATGTAATCCTCCATCTCCTCGTGCCCGTCCATCATGCTCATGCCGTAGCTCCTCATGGAACCGAAGCCCGGGCGCGGGCCGGTTTTCTCGGCTATGTTGAATCCTCCGCCCTGTGCCATCCCCAGGGGAACGGCTATGAGCGCCCCTATGAGGAGCCCTATGAAGAGTGACTTCCACTCCACTCCGCATCACCTCTTTATTTGCTTCCATGTTGGAATTGGCCGGAGGGAATAATAGGCTTATTATTTCCAGACTGGCAACCAAAAAGGTCGGTTTTTTCAGGGATGAAAAGATGAGAAGTTGCAATTTGCATTGCCTGTTGGGAACTTCAAAAAGAGAAAAGCGGTAAGATGTCACTCCTCCAGGAGCTTTCTCCTTCTCCTCTCGTACTCCTCGTCGTCTATCTCTCCCCTTGCGTACTTCTCGTCGAGGATTTCAAGGGCTCTTTCCTTCGAGGCCTTTGGTTTATAACCTCCAGCCCCCTGATTGATGAGCCACTTGACGAGCCACACCACTCCAACTATCACGGCCACCCAGAAAATGACCATGAAAAGCATTCCAAAGGCACCAAACCAGCCGAATCCCATCATGTTGTGCCACTCCCATGTTCCTTCTCCAGCATGCGCCAGAAACTGGCCCCCGCTAATGCTTTCGAACATCATTCTGATACCTCCAAGGAGTTCTCAGCGGGAAAGGACATAACCCTTATTCATGCCAGAATGGGAAAAACAAAGGCCCAAAATTTCAAAAATAAAAGTTCAGGCCCTCAAAAACCTCGCGTTTATGGCAACTATCACCGTGCTCATGCTCATCAGCAGGGCACCGAGGGCCGGGCTGAGAAGGATTCCGTAGCTGTAGAGCACACCTGCCGCCAAGGGGATAGCAAAGGTGTTGTATCCGGTCGCCCACGCCAAATTCTGCACCATCTTCCCGTAGGTGGCCCTCGCGAGGTGTACCGCCGTTATGATGTCCCTCGGGTCGCTCCTGACGAGGATTACGTCCGCGCTCTCTATCGCAACATCCGTCCCCGCTCCAATGGCTATTCCCACGTCCGCCTGAATCAAAGCTGGTGCGTCGTTTATGCCGTCGCCCACCATCACAACGATGAAGCCCTCATCCTGGAGCTCTTTGACCTTCTCAGATTTCTGGTGGGGCAGAACCTCGGCGAAGAAGCCATCCAAACCGAGTTCTTCAGCAACCCACTTCGCGACCTTGGCGTTGTCTCCGGTTAACATGTAGGCTTTCATGTTCATCTCGTGGAGCATTTCAACGGTCTCCTTTGATTCCGGCCTTATCCTGTCTGCTAAGGCGAGCGCACCGACGAGCTTCCCGTCGATTACCAGGAAGACCACCGTCTTGCCCTGCTCCAGAACCCTGTTGACGCGCTCGTCCTCCTTCCAGAGCCTGTTTTCCTTGAGGAAGCCGGGGCTTACGACGAGAACCTCTTTGCCGTTGATGATGCCCTGGACGCCCCTGCCGGGCAGGACCTTTGACTCACTCACATCATAACCCTCAAGGCCGAGTTCCTTGGCCTTCTCGACTATTCCCTGGGCTATCGGGTGGCTGGACTGTCCTTCGAGGGCTGCGGCATATTTCAGGATTTCCTCCTCGCCGAACTCGTCCAGCGCTATTACATCAGTTACCCCGAACTTCCCCTCGGTGAGCGTTCCGGTCTTGTCGAAGACAACCACCCGCACGTCCTTGGCCCTCTCGAAGGCCTCCCTGTTCCTGATGAGGATTCCCTTCTTTGCGGAGGTCGATGTTGAAACCGAGACAACGAGCGGAACCGCCAGTCCAAGCGCGTGCGGACACGTTATGACCATGACGGTGACCATCCTCTCAAGGGCGAAGACGAAGGGCCTGCCGAGATAGAGCCAGGTACCGAGGGTTACTGTTCCGGCGGTTATCGCTATGAGCGTGAGGTAGAAAGCTGCCCTGTTCGCTAAATTCTGCGTCTTCGAGCGCGTCTCCTGGGCCTGTCTCACAAGCTCAACGACCTGCATCAGGTAGGTGTCCTTTCCGGTTTTTTCTATCCTTACCTTTACCGCGCCCTCAAGGTTTATGGAACCGCCGATAACGGTATCTCCGGGCTTTTTGTAGACGGGCTTTGACTCTCCGGTGAGCATCGCCTCGTTTACGCTCGTTTCGCCCTCGACGATGACGCCGTCAGAGGGTATCTTTTCGCCCGGTTTGACGATGACTACATCTCCCTTCTTCAGCTCGCTGACCGGGACGTCCTTAATTCCCTCGGGCGTTACGAGGTGAGCTTCGGTAGGCATGAGCTTTATCAGCTCCTCAAGTGCCCTTGAAGCGCCCAAAACAGAGCGCATCTCGATGTAGTGGCCGATGAGCATTATGTCGATAAGCGTCGCCAGCTCCCAGTAGAAGGTCTTGCCCGGAAGGCCAAAGGTTACAGCGGCGCTGTAGAAGAAGGCAACGGTTATCGCCAGGGCAATGAGCGTCATCATTCCGGGCAGCTTTTTCTTCAGTTCGTCCCTCATGCCCTTGAGGAACGGCCAGCCACCGTAGAAGTAGACCACCGCCGAAAGACCGAAGAGAAAGTAGCGATCGCCTGGGAAGCTCAGTTCAAAGCCGAAGAAGTTCTGTATCAGCGGCGACAGAAGCAGTATCGGAATTGTGAACATCGAGGAAACGATGAACCTCTTCCTGAAGTCCTCCATCATCATCCTGTGGTGCTCGGCGTGGGAATGTTTGTGCGGGTGTTTTCCGTGCTTCGTATCCTCTTGGCCTCGATGAGTTCCACTCCTGTTTTTCAAATCTTTCATGAGTCTGACCCCACTGTTTGTTAGTATTGAAGGAATAAGAGGCTTATCTTTTCCAAAGTGGAAAGCTGTAAGGCTTATAACAGCCAGAATGTCATATCCTTTGAACCGTTGGGCAGATGCTTTTCTACAACGTGGACGATATCTATGAGAGCGGATAACTCACGGACGAGAAGTACAGGGAGAGGGTCGAGAGGCTCTTCAAGACCATTGAGAGGCATGCAAAGGCCCTTAAGCCGATAAGGGACGAGGTAAGGGAAAAGCTGAGGGAGAGGGAAGAGCACCTCTAACCTCAGTCGCCCACGGTAGCGAGGTGGACTCCCAGCAGGATGAGAAAGACAACCACGAGGGCTACGTGGAAAACCTTCCACCGTCTCAGAAGCACGACGAGGCGCTTTAGAGCCCTCATCTCACTCTTCCTTGCCGTCCTTTCGATCCTTATGTGGATGTACCTCCCGTAGAAGCCGCTGATGTTCAGCAGGACTAGCGTTATGGCCATTCCGAGGCCCGCCCCGCCACCGATGGTGGAGTAGTCGGTGCAGGTCGCGAAGTGGGCCAGCGCTAACAGAGTTCCAATCACGGTGAAGGTGTGGTGTATTGTCATCGGATAAACCGGGCCGAAGACGGTTATGTAGGGCCTTTCTGGTCTGACAACTATCCCAGGTTCTCCCTTCCTGTGCTCTATGAAGAGCCTTCTCTTCGTGAGCGCGTAGTAGGCCGTGCCGGTGAAGATCAACGCCACCCCAAAGGCTGCCAATCCCCCGAAGTTCGCTCCTTCCTCCCCTTCGTCGGCGAGTACCGGAGCGGAAGACAGGAGGAGGAGCAGCACAGCTACGGCAAAAACTCCTAACAGGTTGAGTCTCCTCACTTCCACAACCCCCAGCCGATTTGTGAGAGGATAACCCTATTTATCCCTTTCTAAGTGCTGAAAACGTTCATCCCCCTGGAGAAAGAGCAGGGTAAAAGCCATAACAAGGATTATCTCATAAGTTTCACCGAGCGCTACAGAGGGCCAGTCGAAGAACGTCCCGAAGAGGGCCAGAAGGAATACCAATGCCGAGCCGTACCTCAGGGCCTTTCTCCCACTCCCCAGGCCATAGAGGATTGCACCAAGAAAGAACTGGACGAAGAAGTAAGTCGAGACGAAGACGTGTGGCCTCGTCCCCCCGTGGTAAACCCCGATAAGGGCAAGGAAAATAGCGGAGATGCTCACGTATGCCCCGCCCACAGTTTGGAGCTTGTTCTCAGATGCAATGATGAGATAGATCGAAAACACAAAAACGAAGATGCCCGTCACGATGAGGCCGTAGTTGTATATCCACGGTGAGGTGGCCTTTGAAGGGTCGCCGAGGTCGCTCAGGGCGTTGTGGAAGAAGGAGAACCACCGATTCCTGCTTATGCTCCAAGCCACGAAAAGCCAGTAAACCGCACCCGCAAGGATTCCCGAGTACCTGAGACGTTCTCTCTCCACTCCGCTGCCCCCTTCACGAGCAAATGGGCTCAGGTCACCCTTTCCAGCCCTTCTTTCCTTACGATGTAGGTGTCCTCGTGCTTTACAGCACCTTCAGGAATCATCAGGGGCGGATGGATTACGCTAAGCACCATGTTCTCCTGAACCTTAGCGGCCCTCGTCGGCACGATTATTGTGGGCATCGGCGGTTCCTCAATGAGGAGCCCAACGCCGTGGGTGTAGCCCGTTAGATAGGCATCGCCAAAGCCCTTCTCCCTGAAAAAGCCTGCCAGTCTCTTTTCAACCGCGTTGAGAGTTACCCCGACCTTTGTTTCCTCAAGGGCAATGTTCAGAGCCTCCTTCTTCACCTCCATGGCCTTCCTGACGCGTTCGCCGGGATCACCTACCACGAAGGTTCTCGCGGTGTTGGCGTAGTAGTGGTTCCAGTCGGCTCCGATGACGACGGTTACAACGCCGTTCTCCTGAACTTTAAGGTCCCTAAACGGCTCTGCGTGCGCCCTTGGGGTTGTTGAGACGTACACCTTCGGATCCTCACTTCCGCTGAGCATCAGCTCCCTAACCACCTCCGCCGCTATCTCAAGCTCGCTCTTTCCGGGTCTTATGACATCCTCTGCGACGGCCATGCCCCTCTGCGCTATCTTCCCGGCCTTCCTGATGTTCTCAAGCTCCCAGTCGTCCTTTATCATCCTGAGGCTCATGGTAAGGTCGAGGACGTCAACGATTTCAATAACCGGGTTCAGTCTTTGAAACAGCTTGTAGAAGAAGAGGTAAGCGTCCCTCTCAACCCCGAATTCCAGTCCGACCCTTTCAAAGCCGTTCCCCTGAATCCATGTTACAACGCCCGCCATTAAATCCTCCGCCCGCTGAAACTCCACAACGTTCTCAACCCAGCTCTTCTCCCTGAAGAGCTCGGCCTCGCCTTTGACAACGTAAACGGTCGGTTCTCCCTCCGCTGGGATGAGAAGGCTCGGGCGGAGCCACTTCGTTCCGGTGAAGTAGATGAAGCTGGAGAGTGTTCTGATAACGGCTCCGTCTATGTCGTTCTCCCGCAGGAGTTCCTGAAACCTCTCAAGGCGCTTCCTGAATACATCCTCTTTTCCCCTCATCTCAATCCCTCCAGTCCAGCAGTCTCTTTTCACCCTCTATCTTTTTATAGGGTGCGATGTCCATCGTCATCTCCAGCGTCCCTATGTATTCCCCCTTCTCGTTGAAGACCGGAACGTATTTGATGTAGACGTATTTGCCTCCGAGTTTAAGCCAGAAGGTTGCTTCCTCCTTCCTGCCCTCCTTGAAGGCCCTGAGGATTTTGTTAACGATGTGGACGCTCTTCGGCGGATGGCAGAGCTGAACAGGCCTTCCGAGGACGGACATCGTCCTGTCGAATATCCTCTCGCCGGGCGAGAAGAACCTAACCCTGTCGTCCCTGTCGATGAATGTCACGTCAACAGGCAAGGCCTCGAAGATCGCCTTAAGCTCCTCAACGCTCACGTAGCCCGTTCCAAGGTCTATGTCGCCATCGCGCTTTAGCTGGCTCTTGTCGAACTCCAAAGGCTGGCCCTTTAGTGCTTCCTGAACTTCCTTCGGAAGGCCGAGGAGCTGTTCGATGCTTAATTCAGGATTGATTTCCCACGGGTGGAGAGGTTTAACGTCTTCGCCCGGATCCCAAGCGAGCGGGTTGACCTTGTAGAAGCCTATCTCATCCTCCTGCATCCTTATTGCCTTCCACTCGCCCTCGCTGAGGAGTGCCTTAAGCGTTGGATAGTAGATGTTGTTCTCGCGGAAGACCATGTCGCTGAGCGCGAATGCAGCTTCCCCAGCTTTCGCCTTGAAGCGCTCCACGAACTCCTCCCAGGGCATTTCGTCCCTCCTCCGCAGAAGTTCAACCAAGTACTTTATCATAAACCTTATCTCGTCGTGCTTCGTCCAGAGAACCGTTGCTATCGCCGTTAAGCCGCGCCTCTCAATGTAGGGGAAGGTGAGCATCTCCTCGCGGTTGTAGTGGGTGAAGCCGACCTTTCTCAGGTTATTCACTATTTCCTCCAGAACACCGAGGATTTCCTCCCTCATGCGCTCGTCCTTGGTAGTCGCTAAAGTTCGCGCGTAGAGGTTGAGCATCTCCGCATCTTTCATTATCTCCTTGTTCTCCTGATAGAGGGTCTTGAGCGGGTGGCCGTCCGGCAAATCCTTCTCCTCAAGCTCGTCGGTTCCCTTCACAGCTTCGCGGAAAAGCTCGACGTGCAAATCACACATCTTGGCTATGTCCTTCGCCGAGATGCCCTCCTTCACGAGCTCCTGCTCTATGAGGGGTATCTCAAGGGGTGATATACCGCTGAGCACAGCCCTGAACTCCTCCTTGAGCTTCTCAACGCTCTCCCCCTCGTGGATTCTAAGGAGGAGCCTTTTGAGTTGCTCCTTTTTGTATTCGCGAGTGTTGAGCAGTTCTGTCATTTTCACACCTCATGACGAGTGTCATATCAGCGCTTATAAGCATTTTTGGGCAAATATGCCCAGTAAAGTTTATATTCCGCGCGTCATATTTGGAGCGGTGAAGGAGATGTTGCTCGACGTTCGCGGTCTTAAGGCGCCAGGGCCCGCTTTGATGATAATCGAATCCCTCGGAAAGCTCCAGACGGGGGAGACGCTTGAGGTAATCGGAGACAAGCCCTTCGTGGACATACTGCCCAAGCTTGAGGAGGCTGGCTACAAAGTGGAGATTAAAGAAGCGGCCGGCTTCTTCGTGCTCAGGGTTACTAAAACCGAAAACTCGGAGGAGCTCAGCATGGAGGTCAAGGAGTGCGACGATAAACTCGAGGAGATAACAGAGGACACAAACGTGGCCAAGCTTTTAAAGGCCTATCCTGAGTCCCTCAGAATCCTCGTCAAGTATGGCTTCTCTCCACTTGAGAACCCCGTGATGAGGAAGACTTTGGCGAGGACGATAACACTGAAAGGCGCGAAGAGGCTCATCGGAATGAGCGATGAGAAGTTCAGGGAGATGATGGCAGAACTTAAGGCCCTCGAAAAGCCTTAAATATTCCGCCCGTCATGTGAAGAACCATGAAGACCAGCGCCTTTGAGGTGGCCTCGCGCTACGTTTACCCCGCCCTGAGGAGGAGGCTCGTCGAGATACTCAGGGAGAAGGGTCTCAGGCAGGCAGAGATAGCGGAGCTTCTGCACATAACCCAGCCGGCGGTTTCACGCTACCTGAGGGAGGAGAGAGGTGCTTTGGTAGAGGTCTCCTCCCTTCCGGACGTTGAGGAAAGGTTGCATTCCCTCGCGGAGGAGATAGTGAAGAAGAGACCCGACGAATACTGGATACACGCCCGGCTCGTTGAGATAACGTTATACGGGCTCGGGAGGGGCTACTTCTGTCAGTTCCACGCCCTCATTGACCCCGAGCTCAATCCAAGCGAGTGCAGGATCTGCCTTGAGCTCTTTGGTTAGATAACTCTCCCCAAGTTTGGGTAAAATACCGGTATAAAACCTTTGGTTTGAGATTCTTTTTTAACTCCCCCTCCCAATTTTCATTGGTGCTTATGAGGGTCGTTATCGTTGGAAACGGGCCCGGGGGAGTTGAGCTCGCCAGAGCTCTCTCCGGGGAGTTTGAGGTCACGATAATCGAGAGGGAAAAGCTACCTTACTACAACAAGCCGATGCTGACCCACTACATAGCCGGCCTTCTGCCCGAGGAAAAGCTCTTCCCACTTCCGATGGACTGGTACGGGAGGAAGGGGATTGATTTGCACCTCGGAACCAGTGCCCTTCTCATAGACAGGGCAAGGAACGTCCTCATAAACTCAGGGGGCGAGTTTCCCTACGACGTCCTTGTTCTGGCGACGGGGGCGAGGGCGAGGGAACCCGTCGTTCCGGGGAAGGAATATATACTCACCCTGAGGACACTAAGCGATGCCAAGAGGATAAGGGAAGAGCTGGAGAAGGAGGAGGAGATGGTAATCCTTGGAGGGGGCTTTATAGCCCTTGAACTCGCCGGCAACGTTGCAAAGGCCGGCTACAGGGTCAGACTCGTTCACCGCAGGAAAAACCTGCTCGGCCTCGACGATGAGCTGAGCGGGAGGATAAGGAAAAGGATGGAAGGGATTGGCGTGAAATTTCACCTCGATGCTAAAGTCCTCAGGGCCACGGAGGAAGGGCTCGAAACCGATAGGGGAACCATCCCGGGCAGGCTCAAGGTCTGCGCCTACGGGATTACTCCAAACATCGAGCTGGCCCTTAAGAGCGGCATACAAACGGGGAGGGGCGTTCTGATAGACGACCACTTTAGAACCTCCGCGGAAAACGTCTACGCCATCGGCGACTGCGCGGAGCACAACGGGACAATAGCCGGAACAGCTAAAGGGGCGGTTGAGCAGGCCAGGGCGCTCGCCGAAATAGTGAAGGGTGGGAAAGCAAGCTACGATTTCTTCCGCTCGGCGGTCTTCAAGTTCGCGGACTTAAGCCTGGCAATCATCGGGAGAACGCGCGGTGAGGGAAGGTGGCTTGACGACGAGGTGAAGGTCTTCTACGAGGGCGGAAAGCCCGTTGGTGCGGTTGTAATAGGAAACGTCCGTAGGGCCCTTATCCTCGAAAGGAAAATCAGAAAAAGCGCATCCCTCCGATGAGGGAGTATTCAAAACCTTTGGTTTAGAAAACCGTTATATACATTTCCCCCTATTTATCACGACCAATCCAGGTGGTGGACATGGTAGTCAAGAGGGAAATGACCCGGAAGTTTTTGGAGGATGCATTCGCAGGCGAAAGCATGGCCCACATGAAGTATCTAATCTTCGCCGAGCAGGCCGAGAAGGAAGGTTTCCTCAACATAGCCAAGCTCTTCAGGGCTATAGCGTACGCTGAGTTCGTTCACGCGAAGAACCACTTCATAGCCCTCGGCAAGCTTGGCAAGACGCCGGAAAACCTTCAAACAGGAATAGATGGAGAAACCTTTGAGGTCGAGGAGATGTATCCAGTTTACAAAAACTCGGCGGAGTTCCAAGGGGAGAAGGAAGCTGTGAGAACCACCCACTACGCCCTTGAGGCGGAGAAGATACACGCCGAACTCTACGCCAGGGCCAAGGAGAAGGCCGAGAAGGGCGAGGACATCGAGATAGGGAAGGTCTACATCTGTCCGGTCTGCGGTTACACGGCCGTTGATGAGGTTCCCGACTACTGCCCAATCTGTGGGACCCCCAAGGACAAGTTCGTGGTCTTCGAGTGAGCTTTCGTTTTTCCTTTTCACAGGTTTGAACCACAAACCTTATAAGGACGACTTAATAACATTAGGGTGGTGAAAGAAATGGCCAAGTGGAAGTGCCTTATCTGTGGTTACATATACGATGAGGACGAGGGGGACCCCGACAGCGGAATACCACCCGGAACCAAGTTCGAAGACCTCCCCGACGATTGGGTCTGCCCGCTCTGCGGGGCACCCAAGGACCAGTTTGAGAAGATAGAGTGAGGTGATGGAGATGCTCAGCGGAACCATAAAGAGTGGTGACTGGAAGGGTGAGAAGCACGTTCCCGTTATAGAGTACGAGAAAGAGGGAGACCTCGTCAAGGTCGAGGTCAGCGTTGGCAAGGAGATACCGCATCCGAACACCCCGGAGCACCACATAGCCTGGATACAGCTCTGGTTCCACCCCGAGGACGGTAACTTCCCGGTTCTCGTTGGTGTGGCTGAGTTCACCAACCACAGCGACCCGCTGACAGAGCCGAGGGCTGTCTTCTTCTTCAGGACTAACAAGAAGGGCAAGCTCTACGCCCTCAGCTACTGCAACATTCACGGTCTCTGGGAGAACGAGGTCAGCCTTGAGTGATTTTTTTCCTTTTCGGCTCCTTTTCATTCCGGAAGGTTTATTACCGGGGAGCTCTTACATCCTTCTAATCTAATAGTCGGTGACGTTAATGACCCTCTACACTGAACTTATGAGCATTGCCGGGGCCATGACATTTCTGGGAATCCTGTTAACGTGGAGCCTCGCCAGGGCTGTTGAGAGAGTTCGGCTGAACCGAAGAGGACTCTCCTGGCTTCTTCTCCTTGGCGGCCTTTTAACGGCACTGGGGTTCATTTCAGTTGCATCGAATAAAGGTAACGGCCCAGTATTCTGGGCAGTCCTTCTCGGACCTGCTTTTATAGCGTATGCCCTAGCTGAGAGCAACCTTGTGAAAGCAAGTCCGGAGATGTTCCTGCAGTCCGCCATGGCATTTATAGCAGTTGTAATGAGAAACTCTTCATCCCAGGGAATCGCCGAGTCCTTTTCGGCGGTATCCGCTGTTATCCTGATGAACGCCATTCCATCCTACGCTTACTCGCCCAGAAAATTTGCAGACCTCGTTAGAGTGGCATCGTGGCTCTTCGTGCTCTTTCTACTCCTAGAAAACTTTCCCGGCTTTGAGTTGGCCAGTGTCCTCATTTACTACATCTCACTCAGTGTCTGGCTTTACACCCTGCTAAGGCTTCACACGTTTGCCAAGGAGAGATTAATCACTTCTGTCCAAGAAGGCTTATAACCACTCATCCAAACTCGCTAGCGGTGAGTAAAGATGAAAATCTATACCCCCGATAGGGAATGGCCCCCCGAATACAGGGCGGTTATAGAGGAGCTCAGGAAGATAACCGATCCCGTGACCGGCGGGGACATACTCGATTCCGGTGTCGTGGCAGGTCTTGAGGTGAGCGACGAGACGCTTAAGGTGTGGCTGAGATTCGAGAGCCACGCCGAGTACAACATCATAGGCGAGAGTGCGATAGCCTACTCCAAGATAATCGGCGACATAATGGAGCGCTTCGCCCTCGTGAAGTTCAACAACGTTTACATCTACGACCTCGGGAACCACATAGTCGGGATTTTCGAGAACAAGAAGGGCTACCGCATAGAAGACATCTCGCCGGAGAGGGCCTGAGATGGGTCTCCTGGGAATCTTCAAGAAAAGGCCTCAAAAAACCGGCCCCCGCGAAGACCTTCCACCGGAGGTCAAGAGGGTCGTCGAGGTTCTGAGGGGAGTTATCGACCCTGAGACCGGGCTTGACATAGTTGATGAAGGGCTCGTTTACGGCGTGACCGTCGAGGGGAAGAAAGTTGACGTGTTCCTCCTTCTCGCGCGTTCGACGCCGGAATGCCATTTCTGTCAGGTTCTCGCGATAAACGTCCAGAGGAAGATACTGGACAACGTCGTTAGGTCACTCAAAGCCGAAGGGTTTAATAGCGTGAAGGTCTACAATGAACTTGGACTGTTACTCGCGGAGGGATGAGCATGGTTCCCGAACTCGAAGAGGGACTTCCCCTCGAAAGGATTAAGGACTTCTCCCTTGAGGAGCTCCTTGGAATGGCGGTAAAGGCCGAGATAGGTGCCAGAAAGTTCTACGAGAGCCTCGCCGAGAGGGTTGACATCAGGGAACTCAGGGAAAAGATCGAGTGGCTTGCCGGTGAAGAAAAGAAGCACGAGGAGCTTTTGAGAAGAATCTATGAAAATATGTTCCCGGGAAAGGAAGTGGTCTTCCCAAAGGAGCACATAGGGCCTGAGCTCAAGCCCGTTGCCAGACAGCTCCATGGAGTGCAGGACATAATAGACCTCATTCGCTGGGCCATGAAGGCGGAGGAGATAGCCGCGAAGTTCTACGCAGAGCTGGAAAACATGGTCGAGGGCGAGGAGAAGAAAAGGCTGATGAGATATCTCAGCGACATGGAGTGGGGCCACTACTACAACCTCAAAGCTGAGTACGAGCTCCTTCTGGACTGGGCCATGTACAGCCAGATGATGAACGTCGGGCCGTGAGGCCCTTTCCAATTTTATAAAGAATGGAGAAAAGTCACTCCTTGTACTTCGCTATCAGCTCCGCAAGAAGCCTGTGGTGTTCCCTCTCATTCTCCACGAGGGCCTCGGCTATGCCCTTGAAGAGCGGGTGGGTCATCTTCTCAGCCATCTTCTGATAGGTCTGTATCATATCCTTCTCTATCTCAAGATGCATCTCGGCGAAGCGCTTCACTAAGGCCTTCTGCTCCGGCGAAAGCTCAACCTCCTTAAGCTCCTCAATCGGCCCCTCCGAGATTTTTCCCAGCTCTTTCTGGGCGTTGAGAATCGCCTCCATCAGGTGCTTGTGGATGACGGTGTCAACGGCTATGCGCAGGACTATCTCCTCAACCTTGGTGTACTTGAGTCCCTGCCCCTTTATCAGTTTCAAACCGTCGAGGTAGCTGGAGGCGGCCTTCTTCTCGGTCTCGTAGGCGTGTTTAACAAGTGGTTCGGACATGGCCATCACCACTACTAAATGGCATGAATATCCGATAAAGTTTTCGAATGAAAAAGAAAAGGCTCAGAGTTCGACCTTTATCCCCGTCTCCTCCTCGACTTCCTCGAAGCCCTCCTTCATGTACTTCGCGAGCTCCTCATCGACTTCGAAGAGGGCCGCGAGGAACTCCCCGAAGTGCTCCTTCTCCTCGTTGGCAACGTCAAGGAAGATACCCTTTATCCTCTCGTCTTCGATACCCTCGGCCAGCTGTTCGTAGATGTTTATTGCATCGAGCTCGGCCTCTATTGCCCACCTCAAGGCCTGGGCTATCTCCCTCTTGGTCAGGGGTCTGTCCCTAGGGAGCTCAAAGGGGTATTTGGCCAGCATTGTACCACCTCCCAGTCTTACTCGCAGGGCCTAATAACCCTTACCTCCATCACCTAAGGAACTTGGAAACGTAGGGACTCTCACCGGGTTTTCCGCGCCTGAAGTGACCGCTCGGCTTTCCTGTCAAAAGTTCCTCGAACCATGCCTCGTGTTCTATCTCCTCGTGGAGAATAGCAAGGGAGAGGTCATAGGTTCTCGGATCCTTGCCCATCGTGTAGTTGCATATCTCGGTGTAAACTCCAACCGCGCAACGCTCCGCCTGGAGGAGTACCTTCAGGATTTCCTCAACTGTTGGATTCTCTGGCAGGTAGGCGTCGCTACACCAGGCCATGTCCGCAAAGTCCCTAATATCCCTCGGAAGCTCGCCCCCGAGCTCGTAAATCCTCGGCACAAGGGCCTCGAAGTGGTTCCTGTCTTCGAGGCGTGCATCCTCGACGATTTCCTTTATGGTTTCGCCTTCCAGACCGGCCGAATGGTTCCTCAGCAGCGTGTAGTAGTAATAGGTCGTGAACTCCGCCGCGGCGGCCTTCAAAAGCATCTCCAAGAGCTTCTCTACGTCTATCCCAGCTTTCTCAACAAGCCTTCTGTTGTGTTCCGACATGGGTGTCACCAGTTATTAGTTGTTGCTTTTACTTAATAAACTTTTCTATTTAGAAGTTATTTCTATTTAGGAAGGCTTATAAAGGGGGTACCTTATTTCAGCCCATGTGGAAGGAAGAAGCTGTTGAAGCACTGAGGAAAAAAGGATACAAGATAACCCCCCAGAGGCTCAAGCTCCTCGAAGTCCTTGAAGAGATTGGAAAAAAGCATCCCTCCCTCGGCGAGGTTCACGAGAGGCTGAGGAGGGAATTCCCAACGGTCAGCTTTTCGACTTTGTACTCCAACGTCCTTACTCTGAAGGAGCTGGGACTGGTGGAGCTCTTCTCCCTTGAAGGGGAGACTAGAATAGAGGTAAACACAACCCCCCACGTCAACCTAATCGAGGGAGAGAAAATAATCGACGTCAATGACCCGGAGATAATAGAAGCCATACGGAGAAAAACGGGGAAGAACGTGAAGCTTGTCAACGTTCTGGTTGAATAGCTCAGTCCACCTCTAGGCTGAAGTCCTGGTAGTCCATCCATATGCCCGTCTTCATTATTGAATCGTACTGGGCCTTTAAGAGCTCGTAGTGAGCCTTCTCCACCTTCGCCAGCTGCTCGAAGATTCTCCTGACGCTCTCGTGCTCCGCTTCCTTCGCGGCTTTCTCGTAGAACTCCCAGGTTAACTTTTCCTGCTCCATTCCCACCTTTACGGCATCGACCTCACTCAGACTTTCTGGTTCCTTGACAAGTAAGCTACCAAGGAGCTCCTCACTTACCGCTGGGAGCTTGCACTCCTCGGCGACCCTCTCGAGGAAGGTCTTCTCGAACTCGTCCCAGTGCTCTGCCTCCTCCTTAGCCAGGAACAGGAACATCTTCCTGGCCCTCTCGTCCTTCGCCTTCCTAGCGAGCCTGATATAGAACTTAAGCTCGGCTTTTTCGACTTCAAGGGCTAAAGCCAAGGCTTCAAGCTCGTTCATAAGACCCACCAAATTATATTTAACCCGCACCCTTAATAAAACTTGGTGGGCAGTTGTGAGAATCGAAAGGGTCGAGAGGCCACTTGATGTGAAGGAAGAGCTTCTCAGGTTCGTGTTTGAAGTTTATCAGAGCACCAACGGGGCGTATCCGGCCCTTGAGTGGGCCGAGGAGAAGCCCTCAACTGACGACTTCGAGGGCTTTAAGCGAGTCTACGAGCCCTTCCTTGAGTTCAGGCTTGGTAAAGAGTTCGACGAGCTCTACGTCCTCAGAGACGGGGAAATCCTGGGCACGGTGGCGCTCGTCTACGACCTCTCCGGAAAAGGAGTTTGGTGGGTTCCCGAGGAGATAAGGGACGAAAAGACCGGTTTAATAGAGTTTTTCATGACCTCCCCTGAGGTGAGGGGAAAGGGCTACGGCTCGGTGCTCCTCTCCTTTGCAATTCAGCGGCTGAAAGACCTTGGAAAAACTCCCTATGTCGTAACATTCCCCAGCCTCAAAGCCTACTCCTACTACCTCGTGAAAGGCTTCGAAAAGGTTATGGACTACAAAGACTTCGTCGTCCTGAAGTACACGGGGAGGGGAGAGGGTGCTCTACGTTGAAATCCTCGGGAACTTCCCGGAGATGGCACAGGACGAGGTAAAGGCCATGCTTGAGCTGGCCGGAGGAGAGATCCTCGGCCGGGACTACCTTCTCCTGAAGGTCAGGGGAGACGGGAGAGCCTTTCCATACCTCGACAGGCTGGGCCTTGCCCACGAGTACGGGGAGCTGATTGTCGAGGCCGGTTCCATTGAAGAGCTCCTCAGGAAGGCGGAGAGAGAGGAGTGGCCAATCAGAGGGACTTTCAAGGTCGATACCGAGACAATGGCCAACTGCAGGCACAACGTTACTGACCTCCCGCGGAAGCTCGGGGCAGTCATCCACGCCCGGGGTTTTAGGGTGAACCTCTCAAGGCCCGACACCGTTGTCAGGGTTTACTGCGGTGAGAAACTCTACGCCGGAATAAGGCTCCGCTTCTTCGATCCGAAGGAATTCGAGATGAGAAAGGCCCACCGCAGGCCCTTCTTCAGGCCGATATCCCTTCACCCAAGGGTTTCCCGGGCTCTCGTAAACCTCACGAAGGCAAAAAAAGAGCTCCTCGACCCGATGATGGGGGCAGGAGGGATACTAATCGAGGCCGGTCTCATCGGCCTTAAGGTTTACGGTGTCGACATAAAGCCGGAGATGGTTAAGGGAGCTGAGAAGAATCTTAGGCACTACGGGATAAGGGATTACGTGCTTAAACTTGGGGACGCCACAAGACTGGAGGAGTTCTTTCCAGGAAAGCGCTTTGAGGCGGTGGCGACCGATCCCCCCTACGGAACCTCGGCAACTCTCGCGGGAAGAAAAAGGAACGACCTCTACAGGGCGGTTTTAAGGAGCATCTACAGCGTTCTACAGCCGGGAGGCAGGCTTGCCATAGCCTTTCCCGCGGACTTCAGGGGGGAGGAAGAGGCCGGAAAGCTCGGCTTCAGGCTGGTCGGAAAGTATTACCAGAGGGTTCATAAAAGCCTTGAAAGGTACTTTTACGTGTTCGAAAAATAAAAGGAGACGTTAATATCGAAACGTTTTTACGGCCCTTATCTTTTTCCAACATGAGGTGAGTATTATGGTCGATGAGAAGAGTGTATCGTTCGAAAAGTTCATACAGGAACTTCAACTTGGGGAGGATGTAATAATTGAATATACTCCAGAGGGACCCGTGCATATGCTCTTCTACGAAATCTTGAAGGGTCTTACCAACGGGGGTAAAGTTATAATAGTTGACGAACTCGACCAGCTCCACGTATTCAGGACTCACCTGCATCTCTCCGGCGTGGATACCTCTCTGATAGACGGCTCTCCGGTAATCAAGATGGGAGGCATAATCCCAACGGGAAACATACTCGGAAAAGTTGATCTGAACGAGGAGCCTCCGGTGCGGAAGAAGCACTATGAAGAAATCCTAAAACCCTTAACAGGGAAGCACAGGTTCAGGGTTGTGGTTGGTTTTGACAAGGTTCTTTTAAGCCATGAGAACGATCCAAAGGAAAGGGAGAGAATATTTGGGTACCTTCTCAGACCCCATCTTGGTGACAAAAGCCGCATCACCCTGTACATCATAAACAAGGACTTAATAAGCGACAAAATCTTAAAAGAGCTGAGGGAGCATGCAACCAGGGTTCTTGAGAGCAGGTTCGAGGGAAAGGGCTTTGAGCTGAGGGTCGTTAAGTCCATTATCCCTGAGGACTACGGGTACAGGGTCAGAGTTTTGATCGGGGAATGAACTCAGTCCTCAAGCCATATCTCAAGCCTCTGCTTTCCCCTTCCGAGACTGGAGCGCTTGAGCTTCTTTAGATGCCCTATCTCCTTTATATCCCTCACGTGGGTTCCACCACAGGGGATGACCTCGAAGTCCCTTATCTGGGTGTAGCGCGTTTCCCCTTCCCACCATATCTTCATCTCACCGCCCTCGTCAACGTAGCGGTTGAATGTCTCGATGATTTTCTCCTTGTACTTGTTGACGTTCTCGGGATAAACTATGTCGTAGCGCCCCTTCTCCGCGCTCATCCCGCTCCCGTAGAGCTCCCACTTCCCGGGAAGTACCTCATTGAGGACATGCTCTAAAAGATGCATTGCGCTGTGGATTCTCATGAGCTTGTAGCGGTAGTCCCAGTCTATTTTGAGCTCGACCTCATCCCCAACCCTGAACTTCTCCGGCTCGGCAACGACGTGCCAGACGTTCCCTTTTTCATCCTTATAAACGTCGAGAACCTCAACACCGTTTATGGTTCCCCTGTCATGGGGCTGGCCACCGCCTGTCGGGTAGAAAATCGTCTGGTCGAGGAGCAGGGCATTACCCTTGACCTCCAGAATCTTCGCTCTGGCCTCCTTAAGGTAGGCGTCTTCGTAGTAGAGCTTTCTTGTCATGGCCTTCACCGGAGATAAATTGGAGAAGTCGTTTAAATGGATATCGAAAGAAAAGTAGAGGGAAAAAGTTCACTTTCTCTTCCTTAGGAGGAGTGGTAGGACTGCCAGTGCCACCACGAGGGCCGGTCCGCAGACCTTGTTGGTGGTGGAAGTTGAAGTTGAACTCGTCTTGGACGCCTGTGATGAAGTTGTGGCCTTGGTGGTCTCGGTGCCTATGGCGAGCTCCTTGGTTATGGTTGCCCTGTTGCCGTAGAAGTCCTCTGCGACGATTTCAAGCTTGTAGTTGCCCTTCTCAAGAGCTGGGAACTCAAGGATGTAGAAGTTGTCGCCGGGCTTTCCGCTGGCAGGTTCGGCCGGGAACTTGGTAACCTTTCCGAACTTAACTGGATTGCCGTTGGAGTCGTATACGACCGCGTAGAGGTTCCTGAGGCCGAGGTTGTCGCTGGCCACTATGTAGGCCATGAACGGGGACTTCGGGCGCGGACGACTCGGCTGGAGATAGGCTATCTGAACCTGTGGCTTTTCGGTGTCCTTGGCGGTGTCAACGACTATCTGGGACACTCCAGTTGGCACGGTGAGGTTGACGAGCATGTAGTACCTGTCGCCAATCTGCCTCTCGCCGATGACCTTGTAGGTGACGTTGGTCACGCTCGGGTCAACTTTGGCGCCCTTGGGTATCTCCAGCACTATCGGCCCGCTGATGCTCTCGTTGAGCTCGTTGATGAACTTTACCGCCGAGCCAAGCTCGCTCTCATGCCTGAAGACTATGAACTCCTGCGGAACAGGAACGCTCATAAAATCGCTCTGAACCTTGTTGTTCTTTATGTTCACGTGAACGTAGGGCATCGAAACGCTCCCGTTCTCGCTTATAACAACGAGGTTGCTACCGTACCAAGTCGGGCTGTGGGTCTTTATGGTCTGCGGGTTGGTCTCCTTGTCCGGCGCGCCGGTGCTTGTGAGGGTCACGAAGTAATGCCTGTTGCCGCTCTTGTCGATGTAGAGCCAGAACATGTCGTGGTGGATGTGACCACTCATTGTGAGCGGGATGTTGTACTTGACGACGTCCTCAAGGAAGCGCTTGGCGACCTCCTGGTTGGCACCCCAGTAGCGCCCGATGTAGTCCTTAATCTGATCCCAGTCAGTGCTTGGGTCAAGGCCCTTGATAATTCCACCCAGGTAGTTCCAGCGCGGTGCAAAGAAGAACGGGTGGTGGTAGAGGACTATCGGCGTGTAGCCCTTGTGCTCGTCGAGAACCTTCTCCATCCACTCGATTTCGTCCATCGTCGGGTAACCTCTATCGCCACCGGTGTCGAGGCCGATTATTATGAACTTCCCAATTGTTATGTAAAAGTACCTCGGCCCGAGGAGCTGGGTGTAGACCGTCGGCGGATCGTCGTGGTTGCCCTTGATTCCGACGACGGGCAGTCCAGCTGCGGTGGCCTTCTTTACGATGTTGAACATGATGTTGTAACCGGTGAGGTCACTGCTCGTATCAACCTCGTCTCCCGTGTTTATCAACAGCGTCGCGCCCTTCATCGCCCAGTAGGTGTAGGCGCTGTCGGTGGCAACGACACTGTGGAGCGGTATCGGGTTGGAGCACATCTGTTCGAGCTTGTAGATGTCCCTCTGGAAGTACTCCCCGCAGACAAAGCCGACCTTGGAACCGCTGGTCACGTGGGTGTCGCTCACCCATGCGAGCTTAAGCGTCTTCGGCCACTCCTTGAAGACCTTGAGGCCGTTCGGGAGGACAAGGGTTCCCTTGTTGGTCTTGATTATCAGGAAGTAGTCGTCGGGCACTATGTCCTCGGGAACCGCTACCACCGCATAGTTTTTTCCTCCTTTACTGAAGCTCGCATCTAGAATGTGGAGCTGGTAGGGACCGTGGAGTATCGAAACGGCGGTTATTGAGTCTATGCTGTTGATGTCACCCCTAAAGTAGAGCGTGAAGTTCCCTCCCGGGACTGCCATCGCGGGAACTACCGGGGCCGGCTGGTAGAGGAACTTGCTGTAGGTGTAGGAGTACTCGCTTGCCGAAACTGTGCCCACGTTGGCGATGGCCATTGCACTGAACAGAACAACGAACAGGGCCAAGAGGCGCCTCTTCATGGTATCACCTGAGAAAGGGGAGAAAAATTGCTTAAAACATTTCCCTACCCATCTTTGGGTAACACTGCCTACTGGCTTCGGTCTAAACGGCCGATTATGTATTCGGCGCTCTCTGAGGAACCGCCGAGGCGACGGTAGGTAGTGTAAAGCCTGAGTATCTCGTCCCTGATGGCTTTTCTTGGGGAGACAAGATAACGCGTAAAGAGAACGGCCATCTCCACGAGGAGGCAGTCTGCCCTCGTGAAGGGCCTCTGAGGGAGCCTGCCGGGGATTTCCTCCTCGGGCTTTAGGCTACACTTTAAAACTTTGGTCTCGCCAATCTCGTCCCTCCAGGTTTCCTCGGCACAGCTGGCCTCTCCCAGCCACCCCGGAAGTCCTTTGATCCAGCGGTAGGGTTCCCGCTCCTCGAACTCCAGCTCAACGGGAAGGTTCAACGCGGTTCTCACGAGTAGCTCGGGGTCGTTGGTTGCCTGGATTGCCACGTGGCTGTCAACCTTAAGCTCTCTGAAGCTCTTTCCAGGGAAGAGCTTGAAGTTCAGAGAATTTCCCCTCCGGACAACCCCGACCGGGGTAACGTTTGTTCTCGTAACGAGGAGCATCTCGTATAGGAGGTTCTCCACGAGCAAGTCGACCACCAAAAGAAAAGGGATTAGAGCTGCTTGGGGAGGACTATTATGTCGTCCCTGTCTATGTAGAATGTCACCGGGTTAGTCGGCCTCAGGCCGGCGACCTCTTTGTCGCTTATCGTTCTGGCGATTATCCTCAGCTCGCCCTCGAAGAGGGCCACTATCTCCGTGAAGAAGCCATAGTACTCGATGAGGTCAACCGTTCCAGTGAGGGAGACGGTGTTGTCGCCGGGCTTGAGCTTTATCCTCTCCGGCCTGATGACCAGCACAACGTTGTCGCTCTTCTCGGTGTAGTGGAGACCGTCGAGGCGGAAGCTACCGAACTCAACGGTAACGCGGTCGCCGTTCCTCTCAACGACCTTGGCCGGGATAACGTTGGTCTTGCCCATGAAGCTCGCAACGAACTCCGTCCTTGGCTTCTCGTAGATTTCCCTCGGTGTTCCAATCTGCTCTATTGTCCCGACGTTCATGACGGCTATTCTGTCACTTATCGCCATTGCCTCCTCCTGGTCGTGGGTGACGTAGATAACCGTTATTCCGAGCTCGCGCTGTATGCGCCTTATCTCCGAGCGCATCTCAAGCCTGAGCTTCGCGTCGAGGTTGCTCAACGGCTCGTCGAGGAGCAGAACCTTGGGCTCAACGACCAAAGCTCTGGCTATGGCGACACGCTGCTGCTGTCCACCGCTCAGCTGGGTAGGATAGCGGTTCTCGAAGCCCTTGAGCTTGACCAGTTCGAGGGCCCACTCGACCTTCTTCCTTATCTCTTCCTTGGGAACCTTCCTTATCTTGAGGCCGTAGGCGACGTTGTCAAAGACGGTCATGTGGGGCCAGAGGGCGTAGTTCTGGAAGACAAGCACGGCACCCCTCTCGTAGGAGGGGAGGTAGGTCACCTCCTCATCGCCGAAGTAGATGTGCCCGGTGTCGGGATAATCGAGGCCCGCTATGATTCTCAGTGTCGTCGACTTTCCACACCCGCTCGGGCCGAGCAGTGTGAAGAGCTCCCTGTGCTTTATGCTGAGGCTTATACCCTTGAGGGCGGTCGTTCCATCAAAGGTCTTGACGATGTTTTCAAGCTTAACGTCAACCATCTCCATCACCTCATGTGAGACCTATGAAGGAGTACCTCTGCTTGGTTATCACGTTGGCTATCACAATGGCCGTTATCTGGACGACCATCAGGAACACACCCAGCGCGGCGGCGAGGTTGGCGCTACCCACAGCGCCTATGATCAGCTCCTTCATCTTCGCCGTTATCGGGTACCATGTGGAGTTTATCGAACCGAGTGTGATGCCGACGCTGGTCTCGCTCATACAGTAAACGAAGCTGAGCATCGCACCTCCGAGGAGGTTGAGGTATATCAGAGGTAGAAGGACGCTGGTGAGTGCCTTCCACCTGCCAGCCCCGAGGTTCATAGCTGCCTCCTCAAGGGACACGTGAACCTGCTGAATTCCAGCCGATATTGAGCGTGCCGCAAAGGGAAGACGCCTTATCGAGTAGGCGAGGATGAGAGCCGCTCCCGGGAAGAAGTACAGCAGGTTTGTGGGGTCGAGAATGCTGCCCTTAAATGGGGGCACGCTTGAGAAGAAGAAGAAATAGCTCATCGCTATGACTATTCCCGGCACCGCTATCGGTATCGTCGCAAGGCTATCGAGTATCGGGGAGAGCTTTGCCTTCTTGAACCTTCCGGAGGCATAGGAGGCCGTCAGCGAGA
Source organism: Thermococcus sp. (assembly GCF_027052235.1). NCBI lineage: Archaea > Methanobacteriati > Methanobacteriota > Thermococci > Thermococcales > Thermococcaceae > Thermococcus > Thermococcus sp. Next base: position 48,150 of record NZ_JALUFF010000064.1, on the reverse strand, counting down.
GGAGGATTATTATGACGATGGCAACGGTCGAATAGAGAAGGCTGTTCTCTATGACCCTCACTATATCAGGCTGGGTGAGGATCGCCTTCATGTTCTCCAGCGTAAACTCGCTCGGCCACGTTCCGTACCAGCTCTTCGAGAAGGCCAGAAGGACAACGCCTATCTGCGGGAATATCGTCAGGAGGAGCGTTGGGATTGCTACAAATGCTATGAGTAACGCCTGCCACCACTTGGGCTTTGCAACCCTCGGCTTCCACCTGCCGCCCTTGCTCAGCATAGCGTACTGCCTCAGGCCGACGTACCATCTGACGGCAAGGAACATTATGAGGGCTATCGTGAGCATTACGAGTGCCAGAGCTGCCATCTGGGGATTCCCGACGGCGAAGCCGGAGACGAAGGAGCTGTAAATCTGGTATGACATGAGCTTCTTCGCGATGTTGCTGCCCTGAAAGACGATTGGCGCGGCGAGGTCTTCAAGGCTGAAGATTCCAACGAGGATCGCACCGGCGGTTATACCGGGCAGGGCGAGCGGGAAGGTCACAGTCCTGAAGAGGTGGAAGCCCCTGCTCCCAAGGTTCTCGGCCTGCTCCTCAAGGCTGGGGTCGATGTTTATGAAGCTCGCGTAAGCGTTGAGGTAGACTATCGGGTAGTAAGTTATTGTCTGGGCTATGATGACGCCTATCAGACCATCGATCCAGACCGGTTTGGGGAAGAGGTGGAGGTGCTTGTAGAATATCCAGTTGATAAGCCCGTCGGGCAGGAACATCTTTTTGACGACGACAACGTTGACGAAGGGCGTCACGAGGAGCGGGATGAAGAGGAGAACCCTCATTATGTTCTTGCCCGGGAAGTCGTAGCGGGCCATTATGAATGCGAAGCTCGTTCCGAGTATTGTCGTCAGTATCATGACGCTTATCGAGACTATTATCGAGTTCAGGACGACTCCGAAATCCTTGCCAAGGAGGTAGTAAACCTCCTGGTCACCGTAGGGTCTCGTCGTCACAAGGTATCCCCCTGGATGGAGCGGATTGAAGTAATAGCTCGACCCGAAGATGCTCTTGAACCAGTAGAGCGATATATGGCCGTTGTACTCGAAGGCCGTTGCCAGCATCACGAGGACGGGTATCACCAAAAAGGCTATGAGGTACAGCAGGGGAAACAGGAAGGACGTCATGACGACGGCATCCGGAAGGGGCGTTCCAAAGAGTCTTTCGCTCCACTTGCTAACCTTCATGACAGAATCACCTCGCCTTTTATAGCCACTCTCAACCTAAGCGGGGATTGGCGAGAAACATTTAAATGTTTCTGAAAAGGGCGTGGAAAGAGGGAGAAAAGTAGAGGAAGGTCTTGACTGCTTCCTGTAAATCAGCTACCTTCCATGCTCTTGAGGTCGCTCAGCACCTTGTTGTACTTGTCGATTGCAGCCTGGCGCCACTCCTGCATGAGCTGGCTCTGGAAGCCCGCATCGGTGGCTATCTTGTCGTTTATTTTAGCTGCGTAGTCCTCGGTGAAGGTAACCGTCTGTCCGCTCAGCGGGTCTTTGAACTGTATCGGGTCTGTCAGCTCTTTCTTGAGCTTCTCGAACTGATCCTTGGTTATCTTTCCGTCCTTGTAAGCCTTTACGATTGCCATCCATGCTTGGTGGAGCGGGCCGTTCGCGTCGATGAGGGTTGCCTTGAAGTAGTACTGGAGGGAGTTAACTGTCTTGAGGGCCCTCGCGTCGTCGAAGGGTATTCCCTTGCTGGTTATGGAGAGCTTGTAGGCCTTGAGAAGCGCCGGCCTTGCCTCGGCGTAGGTCTTTCCTGCGTACTTGCCGTTGAAGAGAACCTTAGCCTCCTGCTCTGTGATGGTCTTGTTGAATATCGCCTCGTTTATCGGGAGCCTGTTGATGTCGGGGCTCATCCAGACGGCCTGTCCCTCGGTAAGAACCCAGTAGATAAAGGCCTGGGCCTCGGTGGGGTGCTTGCTGTACTTGAGCAGGGCTATCGGGTCTCCGTTGATGATGCTCTCCCCCTCGGGGATGACGTAGATACAATTCGGGTTCTGCTTCATTGCGGTGTAGCCGTAGAAGTCAATGGTGTTTCCAGCCGCAATCTCACCGTTTATGACGGCATCCCTGACGGCGTCACTTGCCTCGTATATCCTTGAGTTAGCGGCTATTATCGTCATTATGCGCCAGCCCTCCTCCCATCCAAAGGCCTGGAGGATGATCTGGTAAATCCTCGTGTTGGAGGTGCTCCTAGTCGGGTCGGCTATGCCGTACATCGGCGGGTCACGGGCCCAGTCAACTGAAGCAATGTCCTCCCACTTCTTGGGGAACGGGAGGTTCTGCTTCTGGAGAATCTGCTTGTTGACGGTGAAACCGAAGGACGAGAGGGCCGCGGCTATCCAATAAACCTTGGTTCCGTTCTTCCTTATCATTGCCATGCCGGCCAGCTCGGTCGGTATCTGCTTGCCGAGGAGGTCGAGTATCTTCTGGTCGGTTATCGGCTGGAGATAGCCCATCTTGTACATGTCATCGAAGAGGGTCGGTCCTCCACCCCAGCCAATGTCCGCTCCTTGCTTGATGTACTGGGGCCAGAGGGCCTCTGGAACGTTGATGAACTTGAGGTTGGTGATGTGGTACTTCTTCGCTATGTCGCTCTGAAGGAAGAGTTGCTTGACCTTGTACTGGATCGTTGTGTCGTGCCTGGTAACGATTACGAGGGTTATTCCCTTACCGCCGGCGGTGCCGGTGCCCGTTCCGCTGGAGGTTCCTCCTCCGCTTATACACCCACTGGCAACCACACTAAGGCCGAGCAACAGAATGACGAGAAGACCGAACAGCTTCCTCATGGCGATCCCCACCCCCTATTGGAAACCTTCCTAAAAAAGGTGTTGGTTCAACAATATAAAAAAGGAGGGGTCACTTCCTCCTCCTGAGGAGGAGCGGAACTACCGCGAGTCCGACTATCGCAGCCGGCCCGCAGACTTTGCCCTTGCTTGAAGTGCTGGCACTGGACTGTGGGGATGCGCTGGAGCTTGAGCTTGTGGGGGTACCCTTGGTCATCTCAAGGCTCCAGTGGAGGAAGTTAGTTATGAAAGTTGGACCATCGAGCGGAACATCGTAGTACTTGCTGACCCACATAGGCTCGTAGCCACCGATGGGGGTCTCACCGCTGACGATTATGACGTTTGGCTTCTTGCCCTCCTCGCTAACGATCTGGACGGCAACTATCGGGAACTCGCCCTGGTCACCGGCCTGATAGGCGTTTGCCGCTGGAGCGTTGTTCTCGACTATCTGACCGTTCTTGGTAGTTCTGACGATAATATAGGCATTCTTTGGCCTGCTGCTGTCGTTAAGCGGGTGCCAGTTGCCGTTGTCATCAACCCAAGCAACGACGCCCGGACCGTGGGCGAGTATCTTACCGCCGTTCTTGAAGCCCTTGGTTATCATGTCCTTCTCCGGAGTGTCGGGACTGGGCTTGACGATGGCAACTACACGGTAGGACTTTCCACCGGCGTTGCTGACCGGGTCCTCAACGGAACAGAGGTCAACGCGGAGGTTGGTAATTCCGAGCTGGTCGAGGAGGCTGTCAACGAACTGCTGGGTCTTGACACCGTTTCCGTAATCGCTGTCACCGGCAACCCAGAGGACATGCCCGCCCTCGGCGAGCCACTGCTTGATGGCCTGAACCTCGTCCGGGTAGAACGGGCTGCTTGGCTGTCCTATGATGAGGATGTCAACGCCCTTGAGGGCATCGTAGGTTATCTTCTGACCAAGCCCCTTGATTCCAAGCTCTTCCTCGTACTTGGGGTCTCCAAAGTAAACGAACTTCATGTCCTTGATCGTGCTGAGTATTCCCGCCGTCAGGGTTTCGTTCTTATAGGTAACGTCCAGAAGGCCCTTCGGGTTCTCACCGTGGGCCAGATCAACTGCAACGGTCGGTGTTGTCCCTGCGGCGCTGGTCATTGCGGTTCCAAAGAGACCAAACAAAACGAAAGCCGCTATGAGTATCGCAGCCTTCCTCATGGTATCACCGGGTTATCTAACGGAAAAGAAGTTATAAATCTTATGAATGAAAGTTTAACTCGCTTGAAAAACTTCCGCAAAGCCCTTAAAGGCTTTCGCCTTTTCCGGCTTAGGTGATAGAGATGGACATCGAGGAGAAGATTGAGCTCATCAAGAGAAAGCCCACGGAGGAACTCCTAACGGAGGAAAACCTGAGGCTTCTCCTTGAGGTTGGTGCACCGCTCCAGCACTACATAGGCTTTGAGATAAGCGGTTACATTCACCTCGGAACCGGACTGATGGCTGGAGCCAAGATAGCCGACCTCCAGAAGGCTGGCGTTAAAACGAGGGTTTTCCTCGCAGACTGGCACAGCTGGATAAACGACAAGCTCGGTGGAGACCTTGAGACAATCCAGAAGGTTGCACTGACCTACTTCAAGGAGGGCATGAAGCAGAGCATAAAGGTCATGGGTGGCGACCCGGATAAGGTGGAGTTCGTGCTCGCGAGTGAGATACTTGAGAAGGGCGATTACTGGCAGACCGTCATAGACATCTCGAAGAACGTCACTCTGAGCAGGGTCATGAGGTCGATAACGATAATGGGAAGGCAGATGGGAGAGGCCATAGACTTCGCCAAGCTGATATACCCGATGATGCAGGTGGCGGACATCTTCTACCAGGGTGTCACCATAGCCCACGCCGGCCTCGATCAGAGGAAGGCCCACGTCATAGCGATTGAGGTGGCTCAGAAGCTCAGGTACCACCCCCTCGAATGGAAGGGCGAGAAGCTCAAGCCGGTCGCTCTGCACCACCACCTCCTCCTCGGCCTGCAGGAGCCACCGATCTGGCCGATAGAGAGCGAGGAGCAGTTCAAAGAGCTGAAGACCCAGATGAAGATGAGCAAGAGCAAGCCCTACTCGGCCGTCTTTATCCACGACAGCCCAGAGGAGATAAAGCAAAAGCTCAGGAAGGCCTTCTGTCCCGCTAAAGAGGTCAACTACAATCCCGTCCTCGACTGGGCCGAGTACATAATCTTCCGCGAAGAGCCGACAGAGTTCACCATCCACAGGCCGGCCAAGTTCGGCGGTGATGTAACATACACAACCTTCGAGGAACTCAAGAGGGACTTCGCCGAAGGAAAGCTCCATCCGCTCGACCTCAAGAACGGTGTAGCTGAGTACCTCATCGAACTACTCAAGCCCGTCAGGGAGTACTTTGAAAAGCACCCAGAACCGCTTGAGCTCATGAGGGAGGTAAGGATAACCCGCTGATTTCCAAATTTTTGGTGGAGCAGATGCCGAGGGTAGATGACAAGGACAGGGAACTGCTGAGGATTCTCAGGGAAAACGGGAGGATAACCCTGACCGAGCTTGGGAAGCTCCTCAACCTTTCACCCGCGAGCGTGAAGAACAGGCTGGAAAAGCTCGAAAGGCTAGGTGCGATAAGGGGCTACTCAGCGGTTGTTGATCCTGCCTTCCTAGACGAGTTCATCTCGGCCCTGCTGAGCCTGCGCTTCGAGCACTTTGACGAGGCGCTACGCATTGAGCTCAGGAAGGTTGCATCCCTCAAGAACGTCGAGTTCCTCTACGTGAAGACCGGGGACTACCAGGTAATCATGAAGGCAACTTTTGAAGACATGGATGCTCTGAGGCGCTTCATCGAGAGGCTCAAGGCTTTGTTCGGGAGAAACTTAAAGTTCATCGAGGTCAACCTCATCGAGGAGGAACTCAAAGACTGCTGGGTTGCCTATGAGGAGGCCTCCCGACACTGAGCTGTGATGAATGGACGGCTCCCCGAGGCGGTAAAGATGCTCTTCGTTGTGAGACCCGGGAGGAAGAGGAACGAACTTGAGGCCTTCTTCATCGAGAAAGAACCTGAAAAGCTCTCCCAGATGCAGGGGCTTAAGGCTGACAGGGTTTACCGCTTCATAATGCGCGAGGGAAGGCTCTTCAAGGTCCTTGAGGGGAGCCAGTACAGGAATCCGAAGGAGATAGAGAAGCTACTCAGGAGTGCCAGAATAGTGCTTGTAAACGCCGATGAGTGGGAGGACTACTTCAAAAGGAGGCTCCAGAACAGGAGGGTTGAGAAGGCCGAGCTCTGTCGTCTCTGCCTACTTGAGGGCAGAATCACCGTCCTGACTGAGGGCAACAGGATAAAGTACCGCAACGAGTACATCTGCGAGCGCTGTGCCGAGGACGAGCTTAAAAGGGAACTCCGCTTCCGCTTCAACAGCGTGGCAATGTTCGACCAGGCGAAGAAGCTCCTGGAGAGATTTAGAGACCTTGACAAAGTCCTCTACGCCTTCGACCCGCGCTTCGACCCTACGAGGCATCCAGAGATTACCAAGTGGGACGAGCTCAAGGCAAAGCACGTTAAGGTTGAGAGAATTAAGGTCGATGAGCTCCCACTGCCAGAGAAGTTCAAGGAAGTCCTGAAGGGGGAAGGCGTAAACGAGCTCCTCCCGGTTCAGAGTTTGGCCGTGAAAAACGGCCTCCTCAGTGGAGAGAACCTGCTCGTCGTTTCGGCAACGGCGAGCGGTAAAACCCTAATCGGTGAGCTAGCTGGAATTCCAAAGGCGATGGAAGGCAAAAAGATGCTCTTCCTGGTGCCGCTGGTGGCCCTCGCAAACCAGAAGTACGAGGACTTCAAAAGGAGGTATTCCAAACTCGGCCTTAGGGTTGCCATCCGCGTTGGCATGAGCAGGATAAAGACGAGGGACGAGCTAGTCGTTGTCGATACGGGCATTGACGCGGACATAATCGTCGGAACCTATGAGGGGATAGACTACCTTCTCAGGGCTGGAAGAAGGATAGGCAACGTCGGGACGATAGTTATAGACGAAATCCACACGCTGGACGACGAGGAGCGCGGGCCCCGGTTGGACGGCCTTATCGCGAGGTTGAGGAGACTCTATCCGAAGGCCCAGTTCATAGGTCTGAGCGCGACCGTTGGAAACCCTGAGGAGCTGGCAAAGGAACTCGGGCTGAAGCTGGTGCTCTACGATGAGAGGCCCGTTGACCTTGAGAGGCACGTGATAATAGCGAGAAACGAGAGCGAGAAGTGGAGGTACATAGCTAACCTCTGCAAAGCAGAGGCAACGAGAAAGTCGAGGCAGGGCTACAGAGGCCAGACGATAGTCTTCACCTTCTCGCGCAAGAGAACCCACGAGCTTTCAGCGTATCTCACGAGCAAAGGCCTCAAAGCGAAGCCCTATCACTCCGGGTTACCCTACAGGCAGAGGAAGCTAACTGAGATGGAGTTTCTGGCACAGAGACTCGACGTCGTTGTCACGACCGCGGCTCTCGGAGCTGGCGTTGATTTTCCGGCATCTCAGGTCATCTTTGAGAGCCTCGCGATGGGCAACAAGTGGCTCAGCGTTAGGGAGTTCCACCAGATGCTCGGAAGGGCTGGAAGGCCTCTCTACCACGAGAAGGGGAAGGTTTATCTCATAGTCGAGCCCGGGAGGAAGTATTCGGCCGGGATGGAGGGGACTGAGGATGAAGTGGCGTTTAAGCTTCTGACAGCTCCGATAGAGCCGGTAACGGTCGAATGGAGCGATGAGCTTGAGCAGGACAACGTCTTAGCTCATTCCTGCGTCTTCAACAGGCTTGAGGTCATCGAGGAAGTTCAGGCGAGATGTCTTGGGGCGAACCAGAGCGCCGAGAAAGTTCTGGAAAAGCTTGAGGAGTTCGGGCTTGTAAGGCTGAAGAGGCCCTTCGTCGAGGTTACACCTTACGGAAGGGCCGTGAGCATGAGCTTTCTCCTGCCTAAGGAGGCCGAGTTCATAAGAACCAGCCTCGGGAAAAAGCCCGCCCGGTGGATAGCGGTTAAGCTTTTGCCCTTTGAGAACCTCTATTTGAGCGGAACCCTCCAGAGGGAGCTTGAAGGTGCCGTAAGGGGAAGGATAAGCGCCAACGTTTTCTCTTCGAGCTTTTCGGCTATCCTTGAGGAGCTCGACAGGGTTATTCCCGAGTTAAACCCAAATTCAGCTGAGAGGCTCTTCACCATTTACCAGGACTTCTTCATGTGCGGTGAAGAGGATTGCACCGAGTACGCGATGGAGAGGGCAAGCAACCTAATAATCGAACTTAGACGGAGCGGAAAACATCCGAGCCAGATAGCGGAGCACTTCAGAAAGATCTATGGCCTGATAGTCTATCCCGGCGACGTCTTCACGTGGCTCGACGGTGTGGTGAGGAAGCTTGAGGCAATAGAAAGAATAGCTAGGGTCTTCAGGGTTAGAACCACGGAGGAAGAGGCTAAAATCCTGAAGAGGGAGATTGAGGAGGGTAGGGAACTGAAAGCCCGGAGAAAACGAAACGTCACCGGCTGAAACAATCATATTGCCATCGACCCATTCAAAGATCCGTTACAGGAACTTATTTAAGTTCTAAAACCTCAGATTAGAGGGGTGTTCCAATATGGAGGACACTTCTCTGCCGATGTACAGAGTCTGGGAAGGGACTTACTGGGGCGAACTCGGTCTGATAGCGTTTGATAGCACGGCCTTTCCGAGCCTCGTTTTTCTGACCTGCGTAAACTGGGCACGGAAGAACGGTTACAACATCGTCGTCATTGACGTCCTCGACACATTCAGGGAATACCAATCGCACCTTTCGCTCCTTGGAATACCAAGGGATAGGTACGACAATGTGAAGGTGATAAAGGTCGGCGGACGCTATGAGGTTGGCAAAATAATCAAGAAGATATCAAGAATCGAGGAAGCAAAGATTGAGAGGGAACTAACCCCCATCCTGGTGGAAGAGTACTCAACGAAAACAGTCGTAGTTATATTAGGGATCTCGAAGGTCTTCGCGCTTTACTCCCCAAAGGATGCCATTTCCCTCGTGGACTACTTCCTGGGCTTTGCCGGGAACGAAAATGGAAAAACGTTTTACTTTGTTAACGTTGATCTTATGAAGAGCGCTGCCCCAATGGTTCTCCCGATGATGAACTCAATCTGCACAACGGTTGTTGAAGTCGTGAAAAGGCCCAGAAGACAGGGTGTGCGGATTGTTAAGGCACTGAATTTCAGTCTCGAAGGCTTTTCTGTGGGGAAAGATTTAGAGAACGCGGCCATAGAGGTAATGCATGATCTGGACTAAACCTGAAGGATCATCTGGCTCGGGTCCCTGATTGCCGGCCCAAGACCGAGGATATAGATTGCAAGGTACCAGAAGCGCCTCTCCTCCTCGTCAAGGACGAGGTATTTTAGGCCGTAGTAAACCACCAGGAGGATGAGCGTTATCCATGGGTAATAGACGTAGGCCCCGAACCAGTTGACCAGGTAGCTCTCCACCCAGTGAACCTCACGGTAGCCGTAGAAGTGGATTGCAACCACCGTTGAGGCGACGTCGAAGTAGTGCGCCAGAACGGGGTAGAGGTAGAGCCTGTCGAAGGGCCTCCAGCGGTAGTAGGCCAGAACGACCGCCCAGCTGATGGCCGTGTGGAGAAGTGTAAGGCCGTAGGGCCTCCAGTTTTTCGCGTTTACAATCAGGAGGTATGTGGCCCACAGGGCAAGAACGCTTCCCCAGGCGACTGTTATCTTCGGGTAAGTCCCGGCCTTTGCATCGAGGGCTATCGCAGGGACTATGAGCGCGAAGGCGGTAAAGAATATCCCCGGGGTCAGAATCAGCGGATTCTGGGGGAGCACTCCCCCGTCAACGAGGGCCCTCACAGTTGCCCCGAAGATCACCATCGGGGTGACGGCCCAGAAGAGCCTTTCATCAACCGGTATCCTGAGGGGTTTTATTATGTAGCGGTAACTGTAGATGACGCCGAAACCGAAGAGCAGGGCGTAAACGAAGGTGTTTACGGCGTTGTAGCCACTCCTAGTGAACATCGGCTCCCAGAAGTAGTTGTAGAAGAACTGCCAGAGCTCCGTCTCAAGGCCCATTCTACCACCCGCCCATCCTCGGGCTACGACCTTAAAGAGCTTTTGGAAGACCTTTGAGGTTTAAGACACAAAGATGAGTGGTGATAAGATGTACGATCCCCCGGGGCACGTCTTTCTGACCGGACTGGGCACCCTCCTGTGGCCTCTCATTGGTCCCTTCATAGCGGGCTGATTCCGGCCTTCAGAGCCGAGCTCGTGGGGGATAGAGAACGCCCCAGTAATTGGGGCGATTGCTGCCATCCTCGGTGCATCGTTCGGAGTTGTTGGTGCTCATCTTCGTGTGGATGACCCCCGCAAACGTTCCCTCGCCGGACTTGCCTTTCAGATAACCTACGTTTGGGTCATCAAGGCCGTCTTCCACACAAACTGGCTTCGGGCGTTTATTGCGTGGCTACTTGCGATGGTTATCGAGGTAATAATACTCTTCCTCCTGAGCGCGGTAGGTCTCGTTGCCCTCCACTCACTGGTTTGACGAAAACGATATAACCCTTGAGGATGTAGTTTTCAGAGATGCCGGCGTTCTTCCACCCACCGGAAGAGGATGAAGGCATAGTGCCCTTCGAGGGCTTTCCCCTGTCGTTCCCCCAGGGGACACTATCGGCAGTGGTCTCGACCGACAACCTCGCGTCTTCCCTTTTCCTCAGCTCCAGCATAGCCAGCGCCCTCAGGGGTGGAAAAGCTTACCACGTCGGCCCGGGAAAAGCTCCCTCGCCGGCGCTCCTGTCACGGTTCGACGTTGAGACCGACAGCTTCCTCACGGGGAACGTTTATTCCGCCGGAGAGCTACTTGAGGCCCTCAACTACGTCGAGCCGGGTTCCTTCGTCCTCGTCTCAAGGTTTCCCCTCCTCGCCGGCATAAGTGCCGAGACGGTTCTTGGCCTCAGGCGGGTTGCCGATGAGCGGTCACTGGTTATCGTGCTTCATCACGATGCTGTTATTTTCAACGAACTCGACATTCCGGGCGAGTTCTCAAGGCTCTTCAAACTGCCGGAGCTCTTCGATTCGCTCCTCGTCCTGAGAACGAGCTCCTATAGGGGCCACTACCGGATGAATATAACTGTTCTTAGGGCACCCCCTGAAAAGGTCTCCGCCGTTGGCGAGCACTCGATACCGGTAACTAACCTCGTCAAACTCATAACGGGTTCTCCCTGAGAAACTCCTCGGCAAAACGAACGTCCGGCGAGTTTTTAATCCTGAAAAAGCTCATCGTCACCTTCGGGTTTCTCTTGGCAAGTTCTTCGATAGATACCGGCTCGTAGTCGAGGAACTCCACAACCTTCGAAAAGCTTGTGTAGCCCTCTGCAGTTGCTGATCTTATCGCGTTCTCAAGTGCATCTGGCTCGTAAACTGCGTGGAAGACCTCCGCGCTGCCATCTCTCCAGACGGGAATTACAGCCTCGGGCTCGTTTTCATAGTAGAGACCAATCAGGTAGTTCACGAGGAAGGGCATGAGAAGGGGCATGTTGCCTTCAACCAGAAAGAATGGCTCATCAAAAAGGGCCCTGAGGAGGGCCTCCATCTTGCTCCTCGCCGAGACAGGAACGGGGTTTGAAACGTGGAGCGAGTAGGTTTTCAGCTTGTCCTTTCTGACGATGGTGAGAACCTCGTCAATCCTCTTGCTCATCAGCAGTCTTTTTTCGGTGAGTTTTACCGCAGGCTCGCCGTTGACTGGAATAGTGTAGTTCTCCCACCTCTTTTCGGGGAAGGCTAGGATTACGCCGAGCATGGGGGCCAATAAAAAACGGCTTTTAAAAAGGGTTCGAAAGTTTTATATACCCTGAGTTACTAAAATCTTCCGGCAAAAAGAGGAGGTGGTGGCAATGGCGGAGATGATAATACCCTACCCGCAGCTCCAGAAGATACTGGAGAGGACCTGCGAGCTGGCCGTGATAAAGCCCCGTGCCGAGGAGATGATGGACATCGTTGAAAAGAAGCTGGCTGACCTCTTTGAGGTCGCCTATGACAATGCAAAGACCGAGCGGTCAGAGACGATAAAGCTCAGGCACATACCAATAACCAAGGGCTTCAGGAACAGCATGAACCTCTTCAGGGCCGTCATAGAGGACGAGGGCGTTGAGATTGAGCCCATCAGGAAGTACGTCCTCAAGAAGATACCCGGTGACATACCCCTTGAGGAGGAAGTCGTTAACGAGCTTCCGATTATAGCGGGAACCCTCTTCGTGCTCGTCGGCAGGGTCATCAAGGCCCTCCACCCGGAGATCAAGAACGTCTATCCCGAGCACATTGAGGAAGCGGGGAAGGTGCTGGATTACACGCTTTGAAGCTCCCTTCCGCTTTTTGCTTTTCTTACGAGCAATATCCCCAGGACAAATAGGAGGAGTGTCGCAAAGGACATTAGCATGAAGCCCTCTTTCCATCCTGCGAGAAGTGAATCAGCCAAAGCAGGATATGAAAGGAACAAGAGCGCAAAACCAAAGGGGGACGGATCTATTCTCGGTATTCTGCCCAGTCTTTCCTCTTCACCCACACTCTCCTCCATAAAATACTGAACGGCCCCCACTAGAAGAACTACCAGGAAAATTATCCCGCCTGCAAGGGCTGAACTGCTCTCAACGTAGCCTCCAAGGACTGCTGTAAAAATCGAAAGTCCAAGAAAGAAGAGAACCGCGTTGCCTAGGAGCTTTGTAATCTTCTCGGGCTTCTCAGGCGTTGTCCTGTTTACTAGGGATAGCCACATTGCCAGCCATACAAGTTCGAGTGAGAGAAGGGCGAACAGCTGGGCTTTTAAGTTGAGAGTTGTCAAAATCCCGAAAAATGGTACTGCAACAGGTCCGAGCGATGCGAGAATGGCCCATCCCCAGGCTTTTGGCTTATCTTCCCTGTTCCCAATCGCTATGGAGAAGGTAAAAATCAACCACATGAGAGGCATAACAATAGCCGAAACCGCGAGTAAAACGCTGTACCATTCGGCTCTAACTGGGATAGTAGTTTTAGCACTGAAGGGAATGTGCTTTGACGTCTTTTCTTTCGTTTCCATCCACAATTCGCCCGTGCCGACTATTGAGATTCTGCCGTCTGCGATTAGTTTGAGAACGTCGGTTATTCCTTTAACTTCGCCCTTCATGGAGAGGTTGTACACAACAATCTCGCCGGGTTTTATCCACCTTTTCGGCAGTTTGAGGAAGGGGTAGCCGAAGTAAACTCCCTCAGGGGTTATCTTCACCTTTTTCCAGTAGGTGAGAGAATACCTAACGGTGGTGTTGGTGGGATTAAAGAAAGCAACGGCACACCTACCTTCAACAATCACATCTGGACCCGAATATGGTGTCCATATCCCTTTTACCGTGAAATGACCGCAGTTAAGTGAGAGATTTCCATTATCTAAAATATTCCCAGCGCTAACTTTCCATGGGGTGGATATAACCATCATTAAAACTAGGATTCCAAAGACTGCCACTCTTCTCATGGTACTAAATATGGAGATAACTTTAAAAAGTTTTACACCACAACTACGCGGGAGTTTAAAATGAGGAGGCTAATAGTACCGATCCTGATCACACTCCTCTTCATTCCTTCTGTTGCGGGGGTTAGTCTTTCCTGCGATGACCACGTCAGTGCTCCAAACCTCACCTTAAGGTGCACCCTTCTTGGGGAGAACAATGAGAGCGTTAAGGTCTATCTGAAGGCGTTTGACGGGATTCAGATTGACTCAGATGTCTGGGCAACCGGCCATTCAATCGACTGGAACGGAATGATAACCGGAAACGCACGAAGGCATTATTTCAGGGTTCCTTTCAACTTCTCAGCTGACTTAAAGGACGCTATGAGGGTTGTCGCGGATAAAGCGTGGCTGGAGCCGGAGCATTACTGGGTCTTCTACAACAAGAAAAACACCGTGACGTTTGCCGTGATCCATAGAAACGGAACGGTTGAAGAAGAGAACGTCACAGTCTACATCTCCGGCAGAATTCCTTATCCATGGGAGGATAAGGAGATCGTTCGTTTTCTTTACGTGATTGGAGTTGCTCTTGGTATTGCCCTGGCGATAATATTTCTCTCAAAACTGGTGGAGCTTTTGAAGGTCAAACGGGCGGAGAACCGGGAAGAAGAGAACAGGCCAAAACCACCCGAACCGTCGAGGTCTTCCTTCATAAGTTCGGCCTTTCTCTTCCTTTTCCTTGGGATACTTGCAGCGCCGTGGATTTTCTACCTACTGGCCACCCCAGAGAGAATCCCGAACGATTTCAGGCTGTACCTTCCCACAACCGTGCTGATAGGATTAACCCTCGAGTGGCTGGTGTTCGTCAGGGAAGCAGAAAAAAGCGGACATCCCTACGTAATCAGAGAGGCTCCTATTACGGGCCTTGAATGGACACCCTCGGTGATGATACCATTTGGTGGATGGCCTACAGCTCTGGGTTCGTTTCTCTTCTTTGTTCCCTTCCTCCTCAACCAAGACCATGAGTTAAACAGGAAAATGAGAAGGCTCGCCCTCCCGGTTTCCCTGGCTGTGGCCTTTACCCTTGTCTTCATCACGAACGCGGACCTCCTCTTTATCATTGCGTTTTTGGCTCTAGCCTTTCTCCATCCCCATTACGTCGTCTCGAAAGTCAAGAGCGCTCCAACGATTGAACAACTGCCCATAATCCAGAGGAGCCCTGAAGTGAGAGAACTTCTCGAAAAGTTCGATAGAGTGATAAGGGAGATGAAGAGGGAGGGAAGTGCATGAGAAAGAGCTTTTTGGTTTTGGTTCTGTTACTCTTGATGGCTCTCAACCCGGTTTCTGGGGCCAAAATAGACTGCATAGAGAAAGTTCACATAGGAGACATTATAACCTGTACCGTTTATGGAGAAGGAAACGTTTCGATTAAACTCCTCTCAATTGACGGGTATAAAGTTAGTGGTTCCTTTCTCATATCCTACCAAAGTGGGGAGATGTTGTACCCCAATAGCGACGGCTTTTACACAGGAAAGGGCTCCTTCACGGTTGAAATCCCCTCTGGAGAAGTGATTTCCTTTGTGTATCGGGGCTCGGACTACTGCTGTGAAAAGTGGGTCTTCTACGACAAGTGGCATACTCTAACTTTTGTTATTAAGGATGGAAAAGAGGAAAGGGTAACTGCCAAAGTGTTCATAGACGGGGACGTTCTTTCAACCATATGGAACTCAATAAAACCCGTTCTTCCACTTATCTTTATCGCCATCATTGTTGCTTTTTACAAAGACCTGCTTGAAATTGCAAGGCTAGCAACTGGAAAGGCTCCCAGGACCAAACCTGAGAAAAAAGAAACGCCAAAAGGTCCAAGCAGATGGCTCTATGGGCTCACATTGTACGCCATTCTTGTGATTTCTCTCTATACTTCGCTTGTCATACTCTACTTCCTCGGAAGTCCTGAGAACATGGAGGGGGACTTTTCTATCCTCATTCCCTCGCTGATTGCCACTTTCCTCCTTCTCCTGTTCAGAGAAGAGGCTAACACACTTGAAGAGGTTGGAAAAGGCTACACTCTCAAAAAACCCGCTTTAACGGGAGTTGAGATTGTACCCATATCGCTCATAACCTACGGTGAGCATACTGCTTGGCTCGGTATCTTGGCTTTTTATGTAGCTTTGTTCATCAACAGGTATGAGCTCCTGAACAGAGTCCTAAGGGTAATTGCTCTTCCTGCCTCCGTCGGATGGGTATTCTACATCCTCAAGTCTATTAGAGCAGACTCAGTATTTACGATTTATTTCGCCAGTATAGCCATGCTGTTTCCTCTTTATATCTGGATTCGGGTTTCCAGAGCTGATGAAATCCCAGAGAGTTCCTCGGAAGAGGAAGCCCAGTATGTTAAAATCAAACGAGCTCTCGAGAGAGCTACGAAACGAGGCCTTTGAGATGAGAGTTAAAAATTGGAGGCTTAACCATTGGGAATCACCGTTCGATGAGTTTTAACCCCCCAAACTCCTCCTTTATCCACCCGAAGTGCCTGTCTTTCGTTACGAGCTTTAAATCCCTGTTGATGGCCACGGCCGCTACGAGTGCATCAACGGCCGGAACCGAGGTTCCTTTTTTCACCATCGCCTGCGAAATTTTAATTGCCAGGAGGTAATCCTCCAGAGTTGGGGTTATCACGGTCAAGCCAAGCTCAAGACCTTTCGGGAACTCGACGATGTTGAGAACCGTTGTGTAGCCATTGAGCTTCTCCCCGGATTTGAGGGCATCAATCAGGACGTTGGTGTCGTAGAGAGCCTCTTCCATTCCGCATCCCTCGTTTCTTTGAGCGCTTCCTCGTACTTCTCAACGGGAGTTTCCTCAAGCTCCTTCCTGAAGTCTTCACCGAGGAGGGAGAGCAGTTCCTCCGATTCAAGCTCTTCCACCTCGATTTTCGCGAGGTATTCGGCTATGGCCCTTCTCGCCACTTCGCTCCACTTTATCTCCGGATGCTCCTTCATCTTCCTGTAAAGCTCCGGGGGGACGGAGAGGGTTATGTTGGGCATGGGATCACCGCACGTAATTATGTGTATTCACGTATTTAAAGATTGCGAAAAGGGAAACTCACTCCTTCAGCCACCTCTCCATCCACCCGGCAATAAGCTCAAGTCTCTTAACCCTGTGCTTCGGCTTGCCAGAGCGGGATAGGTCGTGGTTCTCGCCCGGGAAGAGTGCAAGCTCGACCGTCTTTCCGAGATATTTGAGAGCTGTAAAGAACTGGAGTGCCTCCGGAAGCCAGCACCGGTAGTCCTCCATCGAGTGGATTATCAGCAAGGGCGTTTCAACGTTCGGCGCGTACTTCAGCGGGCTCTTCTCCCAGTAGCCCTCGGTGTTGCTCCACGGATCAGAGCCTATCTGGTCCGGGGCAAAGTAGTATCCTATATCCGTCGTCCCAAAGAAGCTCGTCCAGTTCGAGATGGAACGCTGAGTTACCGCGGCCTTAAAGCGGTTCGTGTGGCCCACTATCCAGTTCGTCATGAAGCCGCCGTATGAACCCCCGGTGACACCTATTCTCTCCGGATCAATGAAGTCGAAGCGCTTAACGGCTTCATCAACGACCTCCATCAGGTCCTGATAATCCCTCTCCCCGTAGTGCTCCCTTATATCGGCGAACTCCTCACCGTAGCCATCGCTTCCGCGCGGATTGGAGAAGATGACCACGAAGCCCTTGGCCGTCAAAACATGGAACTCGTGCATGAAGGAGTAGCCGTAAGTGGTTTTAGGCCCGCCGTGGATCTCAAGAACCGCGGGATACTTCTTGCCCGGCTCGAAGCCAACGGGCTTCATTACCCACGCGTCTATCTCAACCCCATCGCTCGCCTTGACCTTAAAGTGCTCGGGCTGTGAGAGAGTGTACTCCTTTATCCAGCCGTTGAAGTCCGTAACCCTCTTTTCTTTCCCGTCCCTCAGGATGTAAAGCTCCGTTGGAGTGACCGCGTCCTGAGCGGTGAAGGCTATGTAATCTCCTATCGCAAAGCTCTCGACGCTTCTGTCTCCGCCGACAACGCGCTCTATCTTTCCGTCGAGGTTTACCCTGAAGAGGTTCGCCCTCGGGCCGTCGGTGGCGACGTAGTAAACCCAGCCATCCTTAAAAGCTAACTCCGCCCTCTGAGAACCGCGAACGTCGCAGTTGAGCGAGTTGTAAGCGGAGCGATCGAGTTCCGCAGTAAGCTTTCTCATCTCGCCGGTCTCGGGGTTGTAGTGGTAGATGTGCGTGTTCGTTGGAATTCCCCTTTCCCTAGTGTTAGCCTTGAGAATGAAGGTTCCATCTTCAAGCGGGATGAAGTCGCTAATGCTCCACTTCCCGGGGGTTAGGCGCTTTGCTTTCCTCCCCTCAAGGACGTAGAGGTCGCTGACCATCGGCTTCTTCTCGCGGTCCTCTTGGGCAATAAAGTAGAGCTTGCTGTTGTGGAAGCGGATTTGAGAGACGTCGAGGTTCTTTGGCGTCAGGCGCTTCTTCTTCCCGGTTTCGACGTCCACCAGATAGACAACGCTCCTCTTCCCGTAAACCCAGCCAACGCCGTTGAACCAGAAGGGTATTTCCTTGATGATGTGGACGTCATCCTTCGGCTTCTTCTCGACGTCTATCGGCGTAACGACCGCTATGCTCTTCCCGTCCTCGGTAAAGCGGAGGTTTCTTATCCCATATTTGAACTTTGCTAAGAGCCTCGCCTCGCCGCCGTCGGTCAGGATGACGTAGAGCTCGGCCTCTTTACTTTCCTTGTCACGCTTCGAGGTGAAGGCCACGAGCCTCCCGTCCGGCGAAAATCTCGGATTGGAGTCCTTCTTGCCTGAGGTAAAGGGTTTAACCTTTCTCCCGTCGTAGAGGTAGAGCCTTGAGAAGTAGTCATCCTTTTCGAGGTTTATCTCCGTCACCTGGAAAACGAGCCTTCTCTTGAAGGCGTCGATGTTTCCCACGAGCTTGAACTTTCCGAGGTCTTTCTCGGTAAGGCCTTTCACCATTTAGAACCACCAAATTAACTCGGCTCTTTTCGTATAAAAGCTTAGCGTTTCGATGGGTATCTAAAATTATGGACGCTTAGGCCATTTGTTTATTCCGAAGATTTCTATGTTAGTCTCCTTGTATTTTTCTAGTGTTTTTTGATATCCATTATTATCGGTGTCCATCTCTCTAACAAAATCCTCCAGAGTCCCACGCCACAATTCTTCCCCATAAGTCCGTATCTTTCTAAACAGGGCTCTCCAAGGTTCTATTAGTTCTTCAAACTTCTGGACATCTGTTGTTGTTGCATTAAATACTTCTTGCGATCCTATCAATATGAGCTTTTCTTTCATTCTGCTCATGGCAACATTAAGTCTATTGGGGTTAAACAGAAACTCTAAGACTGCACTTATATAGGAGGGATCACTTGCCGTTAGAGAGATGATTATAATGTCTTTTTCTCCACCTTGGAATCTTTCAACAGTATCAACTTGAACATGTTCTAGCCCCAGCCCTCTGAGGAGACTTTTAATCTGAGCGCGCTGTGCCTTGAATGGTACAACAATCCCAAGCTTGTCTTGGGCAGTGTATTCTTCTGGGAGGTTTCTAATTAACTCTGCAATAATTAGCTTTTCAACTTCATTAATCTTTGTGGATTTGTTTTCATTATGGAGTATCAGTGTTATAGGATATTCCGGAAAGAGAGCATTAGCACATGGTCTACCTTTTAGTTCAGAATTGATGTGTTCTGATAGCATCTCCCTAAATCTTGGTGAGTCCTCTTTCTTGCTCTTTAATCTAATACCATCGTATTTATAAAATAAATCAGTATGCATATCTGCAGAGACCTGGGGCAACCTATATGTTTCATCAAGCCGATGGAAGGGTAAGATTACGTCTTTCAGCTTATCGCATTCCCAAGATGGGGGGTCTCTATAGAGGACTTTTTTGAACTCTTCTCTTTCCAATCCGGAGAGTTCTCCACGTAGGAATCTTATAAAATTGATAGCAGACAGGAATGGTGTATGTTGTTCAATTGTTTCACGATCTTCATGTTCCCAGTCATGTTGTTGAATCGGTTGCATTTGTCTATGGTCCCCGACTAGTAGGATTTGCCCATTTTCTTTGAGAAAGGAAGTTACTAAGAAAAACGTTGGTAAGTCCATCATGCTAGCTTCATCAATAACTAATAAGTCTACAAATTCTTTGGAATCCTTTAAGAAAGAGTCCTCTTTAGGTAATTTCTCGGAGAGTTCTTCAAAGAACTTTTTCATTGCTCCGGGGGTTCCAAAGAATATGGGAATTTCAGAAAATCCGGTTATAAATGACTCTAAATCATGATACTTAGATTTTGATTTTTTACGTCTTTTCTTCCCAGCCACAAGATATTTGTGTAAAATTTTGTCTACATCTCTTTCAGATTTGTAGTTGATGAATTCAATGTAGTCTTCATATCCTCGTAGCTCTCTTTCAATTAGAATGTTTCTTTGATACTCGCTGTTTACAAGCCTATATATATGAATGTTGTTTAACGCTGTTGTGAAGTTCTTGTCTAAGTTTGGATTGGCCAGTTCCTTTTTTAAACTAATTATTTTTTTAAGAGCTTCGTTAATGGCAGTATGAGAGATTGCCGTGACAAAAAACATCTGCTTCTTCTTGTTTTTTATTGCAGAATATGCCCTACTAAGAACTGCAGGGGCTATTGCAGATGAAGTTTTCCCGGTTCCAGGAGGTCCTTGTAAAAGGACTATTTTTCTGGAAATATCATGAATAAATCGCTTCTGACTTCTGTTGGGGTGTTTTCCAGAGCGTTCAAGTTTTTTGACGAATTCAACAACATCCTTTGGATTCCATTTGGATGGCAATAATATCGAATTCATAAAACTCTTTGTGATTTTACTCGAGTTAGTGTAAATATTAGCTAATACATAATATATTGGATTGAAGTGAGCTAATTGTTCAGGTGTTTGTTCTAAACGGAGAATATTCAAAAGGTATTTGTGGGAATATGACATAACAATATTATCCAACGCTTCGTCAATAATAATATCTTGCTCTTTGCTAATCTGGGTACCGTAAAGAGGATGGTAGGTATCCGTGATTATTATAGAATTGCCTCTTACTTTAAATGACTGCGGATGCTTCTCAACGAAATATAATGAATCTCTATTCCAAGGGGTCTTCGAAATTTTGTATACCAAGAGATCCATAGTTACTGAATCATAGGTTTCTCTTATTCTAAGTATGGACGACAATATTGACATTCTTTTTGACTCTGGGAAGGAGTATGGCCAAATTTCTCTTCCAGAGCGATCAATAGGTGTTATCACTACCCATGATCCCTCCGAAAGAGAAAGTGGAGACCCAGAATCCAGATTGTATAAGTCTCCCTCAGGAGACACAATTTTCCCAGATATTATGATATTGGAAGTTTCATCAGTCTTAATCTCAACTACTTTAAGTCGGACAGATTTGTCGGTATTTGTCCGTTCGAGAGTGCTTAGCCGGTAATGCTCAAAGAGTTGCTCTTTCTTTGCTTGATATTCTAGTTTCTGATACTCAATTAAGACCTCTGCTAGTGAAATGTTTTCAAATCCTAGTGTTTCTAATGCATCTGCGGGAATAGGTTCTTTTGGGATTGTTACGTCTTTGGACCATTCAGGTATACTCCGTTCTATATGCCTTATTGCAAGTGCAAGATTAATTGCGAGTTTCTCAAGTTTTATTCTTCCAGACTTTGAAGTAGTTAACTTCCAGATGTACTCAAGGGGAATCTGTTCAATCTCTCTGTTTATTACGGGATATATCCAAGAGGGGATTCTCGCAGTACCATTGGGAAATATATCTTCAACTCTGGCCAGGTCTAGATGTATATCATTGTCGTCATTATTATCTGAGCACTTTTTTGCTGCTCCAATTCTAAAAAGTTCTTCAAACTCTGATTTTATGTCCGGGTCCCACCTAAACCATCCATTATACTCGTTATTCCAATAATAATCATTTCCATTCCAATAATAGTGGGCTACAACTGGGATAATTCCAAGTCCAGGAAATCTTAAGGCATGTCTTTTAGTTATTTCGTCTTTGAGAATAGACACCATCTCTTGATCAATCTCTTTTCTTAGCCCAAGTAGCCATCTTATGGGTTTGTATCCATAGAGTTTTTTATGTCTTCTTATTGCATCCATAAATTTAAAGCGCTGGAACTTGCTGTAAAAGTATAGGTGAATATAACATTGATCCCCAGGTAATTGTGGTTTGATATCATTAATTGCCCAGATTAGCTTTTTAAAGAAATTCTCTAAAAGTTCCTTCTCAAAAAAGTCTAGTATCTTATCTTCAAAATCCCTGTATTGAGAGTTACTTAATTTTTCGATTGGTATGTGTATTAGCTCAGAGATATTCCTAGACTTGCCAGTTAAAGTATTATCTACAGTTGCACTCAACAATACCACTCTATCATGGATAGGATCATGTTGGACAAAGATATAAACTCGGATTAGCGAACCCGAAGGATATCCTGGTGGGGATATGCCCTTCCTCCTGAGTTGAGTTTCATCGTAGATGTCCCTTGGTAGATTATATCCAGAGCCTTGTATCCAATCAGAGAAATTATCTGGATTACAATTTAACTCCCTTACGAGCCGATATGCACCTTGGGCAAGTTTTTGGAGATTGGATATATTGAGCTTATTTAATACAGTATTTATAATATCCTCTTTACCGGGCTTTGGTCTGAAATGTTTAAATCCCTCACGTCCTGCAGGATAAAACTTTTCAGGATACTCATATAAATCTGCCAAATCTTCTAACGAGCGAATACCTATCTCTTCTAGAATTTCTTGATCACCAGGTCGAATGCCTAACAATTCCAGACCTTTTTTCTCCACAGCCTCTTTAATGCAAAATGCTTCGTAGGGGCACCCTTGACATCTTTTGCTAATCCAGAATCTGGGAGTCTCCTCCCCTGTTAGTATCTTATCAAAAATTCCATCTTTTTTCAAAGTACTTTCTAAAATTTCAACATATGTTCTTGTTTCGTCGGGAAATCTGAGTTTTTTTATTTTATCTAATCCCAATTCTAGATTGTTCTTTTTTGTTAGAACCGAAACATAAATCTCAAGCGAACGTCCTTGCTCTTGGATTTGCTTGTGGACAGCATCGTAAATCAACTTCGCGTATATTATAGCTTGGAGTCTGTGATGGAACTTCTCTTGATTAGTGAACTTTGCTTCAAAAACCCATATCTCGGTTTTTTGTCCTGAGTGTCTTACCAAGACAATATCAGCCCTGCCTTCAATAACATAAATCCCAATTGTACCTTCTAAAGAAGGTTGGGTAAAGATGCACGCTTCTTTATTGCATCCTCGTTTGTTGATGATGTAATCTACTAGTTCATCAAAACTGCTATTGTCTCGTACTTCAGAGATTTGGCTTATCCTAGCCAATATTCTTTGCTGAGCTTTTTCGAAATTTTTACCATGTTTCCTTAGCACTTTATCAATTTCACCTTTCAAGCGTTTTTTTATTTTCTCATCTAGATTCTCTGAACTTTTTTCAAGCTCGTTCTTTCTACTTAGCCAGAAGACATATTTTGGACATTTATCAAGCTCAAAATATCTAGCAATCTCGCTTGGATGTAACGTTAAGCCTGCCTTACTCATAATGACTACACCTTCATTTCTATAGCAGAGCACTAAACATTTTTAAATCTAACGTGAGGCTTTGAGAGTAGGGATTAAATATGTCGGCCCGTCCAAAGCCATTACAAGAATTCACATTTTTCCCTGTCGTTAATTTCATGACAGGTCCCCCAGGAGTTCTTCGAAATGGTGGTATCTGGAAATCTATTAAACGGGGAATTATACGGGAGTTGAAATTGCCTGCAATTATGACTCAAGTTCTCCATTTTGTGGATTTTGATCTCAGTGAAAAGAGTTTTAATGAGTGGTTTGAAGGAGGGCGAACATTAAAAGACTGGATTGCACAAGAAAATCCTGAGTATTCTCCAACGTTATTTGCAGATAGCGGTGGTTTCAAACTCCTGTACAATAAGGAGTACGATTTATCAAAATACAAGCTCAAGGCGACACCTGAGAGCATCTTAGATTTGCAACTTAAACTTGGTGCAGACTATGTTGCCTCTTTGGATTATCCAATACCTCCTGGTTTAAATGAAAAAGAAACTAAGGAGAGAATGGGGAAAAGTATCCTAAACGCAGTACGTCTAATGGAGTTAGTGTATGACACATACAAAGCACTAGTTTTTCCGTATCTTGCCGTTCACGGCAGATCCTACAAGGAGATTCAATATTATCTCAACTCATTGGTGGGTGCACTTGAAGAAGCAGGATTCAACAGGTATTCTAATTACCCGTTTGGACTGGCGATAGGTTCAATGGTTCCAATAAAGAATCATTATGAGCTTATTGTTGAGATAATAAAGGCCGTTAGGGATACATTGCGGGAGATGTCCCATACTTTGGAAGATGTGCCTGTACATATTTTTGGTATTTCAGGAAAGATTGTGCCTTTTATGTATTATCTTGGTGTGAATAGTTTTGACAGTAATACGTATGTCAAAGCAGCTCAGAATCTCCAGTTTTTTGTTTCGTATAACCGAAAAAAGAGATTTCATGAAATCACAAACAAAGACCTAGACTCATGTCCTTTCTGTGCTCGGATTGGAGGTCAAAATCTTCGAATGGTCAAAAAAATCTTAAGAAGCAAGAGTTATTCTCATTACCATCTTAATGGTCAAAAAATAATCAAGTCAGACATTTATGGCATAATCGCCCTGCATAACCTCTCTATGCAACTAAAACTTGTTGATGAAATAACTGCATACTATCCAAATTCCCGTGAATTTAAGGAGTGGCTTGTTAATTATTCTCGCAATGATAGTAAGCTTTTAAAAATAATTGCCAAATTGTCCACAATTGATGATGATTTTATTGAGATTATCAATGAATTGGGGCTGAAACTTCCAAAAATCTCTAGAGAGCAGTTCTACACTAGAAAAATATCCTTAAAGCGTGACCCCACCAAGTTTGACATAACAAAAACCTCTTATTATGTCTCTCCCGAGAAGAAAGTTATTCTACTATTATCATGTACTCCTAAGAAACCTTACTCAAAATCTACAACCCACAAAGTTATTTTTAGATATCTTCAGGAGCAGGGCATTAACTTAAGGAAGATCGAAAAAGTCACTCTCTCTGGCATGTATGGTCCAGTTCCGCAGAATTTTGAAACGGAGCCCCCAATCTTGGAATATGACTTCATATTATCCTCTCGTACCCCTGAGAAACAAGTGAACCTAGTATCCACCAGACTTAAAGAGTTTCTAGAAACCTATGCAAAAAATAGGTGGGTTGTTGCATATATTGGTAGTAAATCATACAGGGAAATTGTCAAAAGAGTCCAAAGAGAGCTAAATGGAAAAGTCTCCATAATCCTCCTTCCAGATGAAACTCAGTTAAGAAGGAGAGTTAATTCAGAAATCAGGAAGAAAGTTCATTTGAGAGCACTCACCGCGACATTAAAGAAGTTGTTAGATGAGTAACACAAAGACAGAAGTTGACGCTAGAGAGTATTGTGGTAACATCAAGGATTTATAGAAACTGATCACCATCTTTTTAAATCCCCCCTCTCCCCTTTATCGGGGGAGGAGAGATGACGGTTAAGGTTCGCTTTGACAGGGAAGTGAGAGACTACGCTAAAAGTGAGAAGGTCAAGGACGAGGTTTTGAAGCTCACCGAGACTGCCCTCGCTCAAGCCCTTGAGAAGTTTCACAGGAGAATGATAGTCATCGAAGGGGACACCGAGAGGAAAGCCGAAGTGGCGGGGATCCTAGCTGGTGCTTCTGCGAGGGTTTTAAGCGATATCCTTGACGAGCTGATTAAGAAGCGCCTCCGCGATGAAAGCGAGGATAAAATCGAGGTTCTTTACGCAACTGATGCCCTCGGCGAGGAGACCTTCGGAAGGAAGCGTTATGAAGCGTTTAGAAAGCACTTTGACGTTTTGGCGGGTTCTGAGGTTAACGTTCAGGCTGTCACCTTCAAGCACACCCGCGACATACTCGGGAGGACTTATGACCTTCTAATTCTGGACATGAGCTACGATTATTCACCTAACGACCTCGGCAGGATCATCGAGACGGTGAGGGGCGGCGGGCTGATATTCATCCTCGCTCACCCCTTCAAGAAGTGGAAGGATATGTGGACGGGCTTCCACAAGAGCCTGGTTACGCCACCTTACACCATAGACGACGTAAAGAAGCGCTTCAACAGAAGGCTCATCAGGAAGTTCACGGAGCACGAGGGGATCTACATCATAACCGAGAACGGGAAGATAAAGAAGAAGCCGAAGAGGAGCAAAAGCCAGGCGAGGATAAAGGGAAGGAAAGGCGTCCCCATTCCGGAGGAGACTCTCTTTCCCAGAGAACTCTATAAGATGGCCCTCACAGAGGGGCAGGTTGAAGTTCTCAAGGCCTTTGAGGAGTTGGCTGAAAGGGAGGGAATGCTCGTTCTCACGGCCGACAGGGGAAGGGGTAAGAGCGTCTCCGTTGGAATAGCCGCCATAGGCCTTGCACTGGCCCTTGGAAAGCGCACCAGAATAGTGGTGACCGCTCCCGAGCCCGAAAACGTTCAATCGCTTTTCCGCTTCGCCAAGAGGGCCCTTGAAAAGCTCGGCTTCAAGCCCTACGTTGTGGAGGAGAAGGGCCTCATAAAGGAGCTCTATGCAAGGAAGATAGGTCTGAGGTATTACCCTCCAGCCGAGGGCTACAGAAAGAGCGCAGACCTCTACATCCTCGATGAAGCGGCGGGAATCCACGTGCCAATACTTCACAAGTACCTCAACAAGGAGCGCGTCGTTTACTCCTCGACAATCCACGGCTACGAAGGTGCTGGCAGAGGCTTCTCCGTCAAGTTCCTCAAGAAGGCAAGGGAGAAGAGAGAGTTTAAGGAGCTCCACATGGACGAGCCGATTAGATACGCCTACGGCGACCCGATAGAGAAGTGGCTCTTTGACGTCCTCCTCCTCGATGCGGAACCCGTCGAGCTCACCGATGAAGACTATGAGCTGATAAAGAGAAAGGAGGTCTACCTCGAAAAACCTGACCTCGACGACTGGTTCGAGAACGACAGGCCAGAACTGAGGCACTTCGTCGGAATCTACATTTTAGCCCACTACCGCAACAGGCCGAGTGATGTCGCTCTTCTGGCAGATGCCCCCCACCACGAGGCGAGAGTTTTGAGGCTCAAGAACGGCAAGATAGTGACGGCAATCCAGATAGCTAAAGAAGGCAACATACCGAAGAACGTCATAGAGAAGATGGCCAAGGGCTACAAGCCGAGGGGAAACATAATCCCGGATATGATGGTCAAGCACCACTATTTGAAGGAGTTCGCAAGGCTTAAGGGATACCGCATAGTTAGAATAGCGACCCACCCGGATGCCATGGACATGGGACTGGGAAGCAAAGCTTTAGAGCTTCTTGAGAAAGAGGCCAGAGAGAAGGGCCTCGATTGGATCGGCTCGGGCTTTGGGGCAAGTGAAGAGCTCGTCCGCTTCTGGATAAGGAACGGCTTTGCCGTTGTGCATCTCAGTCCAGCGAGAAACCCGGTCAGCGGTGAGTTCACCACGATAGTCCTCAAACCGATAAGCGAGAAGGCAAGAAAGCTCATCAAGAAAGCCAACGACGAGTTCAGGATAAGGTTCACAGAGTGGCTGGGCGATACCCACCGCGAGCTCGAACCCGAGATAGCGCGCTGGCTCTTCGAGACGCCCTTTGGCGAGGCCGTTGATTACCCGATTCACCTCACGGAGATACAGAGGAAGAGGTTGGATGCTTTCACGGGCAAGGTTTTAACCTACGACACGGTGGTTGATGCCGTAAAGCCGATAGTGAAGCTCTACTTCCTCGACGGCTGGATGAAGCCCTACCTCGACGAGAGGCAGATAAAGCTCCTCATCTACCGCGTTTTACAAGCTCATAGCTGGGAAGAAACCGCAAAGCTCATAGACAGGACGGAAACCTTCACGATGATAGAACTCAGGGACATCATCAGGGGACTCTGGTATTACTACAAGAGACTTCTCTGAGGTCTCCTCCCTGAACAACACATTTTTATAGGGATTAGCCGTAGAAACGGCGATAGTACCGCTTAGTTCATGTCAAAATATCATCGGTGACATCCATGCCCGGGGGTAGCTGGGAAAGGATAGTCTCAATAACAAAGGACGGCATCAAAAGCATCGGGATGATGAAGAGGAAAGTGAAGAGGGGGAAGAGGATAGCCCTTCTCATCGACGGTCCCAACATGCTCCGCAAAGACCTCGGTGTCAAGCTTGAGGATATAGTGGAGGCCCTTGAAGGCTTCGGGGACATAAGGGTCGCGAAGGTAATCCTCAACCAGTACGCCCCCCAGGGATTGATAGAGGCGGTCTCAAACCAGGGGTTTGAGGCCATAATAGTATCGGGCGAGACGGGCGTGAAGCTCGCGGTTGAGGCCATGAGGGAAATCTACAATCCAAACATAGACATAATAGCCCTCGCAACAAGGAACGCGGAATTTCTGCCCGTAATTCTGAAAGCCAAGGAGAAGGGGAAGGAGACGATAGTGATAGGCGTTGAACCCGGCTTTTCAGTTGCGCTCAAGCACGCGGCGGACTACACCATAGTCCTCACCCCAAGGAGGGAGGAGGAGTGAGGGAAACCCTGTACAAGGTTCTTAAGAGGGAACGGGGCGAGAAGGAAGAGAAAAAAGAAGAAAAGACGAGAACCATAGGCTTGATAATAGACGGGCCCAACATACTCCGTAAGGAGTTCGGGATAAAGCTTGAGGACATAGTGGAGGCCCTTGAAAGAATAGGCAAGATAAGGGTCGCGAAGGTCGTTCTGAACCAGTACGCGCCTCAGGGGTTGATAGAGGCCGTTGTGAACCAGGGACTGGAACCGGTCATCGTGGCCGGCGACACCGACGTCAGGATAGCGATAGAGGCGATGGAGCTGATTTACAACTCGGACGTCGATGTCATAGCCCTCGCAACGAGGGATGCCGACTTCCTGCCCATAATACAGGAGGCCAAAAGGCGCGGAAAGGAGACCATAGTCATAGGGACCGAGCCCGGTTTCTCGGTGGCTCTCCAGAACGCTGCTGACTACGTTATAAAGATGGAGCGCCGGAAGTCCGAGTAAGTTCCCAAAGCTGGGACGCAAACTTTTTAGCACCTTCTATTATCGAGTTATTGGAGACAACAACCTGATAATGGAGGTGGTATCGTGAAGAGAATACTCGCGCTGTTCCTCGCGGTGCTCCTCCTCTCGCTCGGCTGGAGCGCCGTTCCAGCCAAGGCCGAGGAGACGCTGACGGTGTACTCCTACGACAGCATAGAGCCGTGGATGAAGCAGATAGTCCCTATCTTTGAGAAGGAGTACGGTGTTAAGGTAAAGCTCGTTCTCCTCGGTGATGCGGGGCAGGTTCTCAGCAGGCTCATAATGGAGAAGGACAACCCCCAGGCCGACGTCGTCGTCGGAATAGACAACAGCTACCTTCAGAAGGCAATAAACGAGGGCGTTCTCGTCCCCTACAAGCCCGAAAACGCCAAGTACATCCCGGACTGGATAATCAAGAACTTCGACCCCAACTTCTACCTGACCCCATACGACTACGGTGCCATAGCAATCGTTTACAAGAAGGACGAGCTGAAGAACCCGCCGAAGACCTTTGAAGAGCTCCTCAAGCCCGAGTGGAAGGGGAAGCTCATAGTCGAAGACCCGAGGACGAGCTCGACTGGTATGGCCTTCCTCCTGTGGACGATAGCGGTTTACGGCGACAGGTGGCCCTACTACTGGGCCAAGCTCAGGGACAATGGTGTTATAATAGTCAAGGGCTGGTCGGCTGGCTGGGAGATGTGGGACAAGGGACAGGCCCCACTATTCGTGAGCTATGCCACTGACCCAGCGTACGCCGCTTGCGAGGAGAACAGCACCAACATCGGGGCGATATTCCTCAACAACACCGCCTACCTCCAGATTGAAGGGGCAGGCATAGTCAAAGGCTCCAAGCACATCGAGCTGGCGAAGAAGTTCATAAACTTCCTCATAAGCAAGGAAGCCCAGGAGAAGCTCCCGCTGAACCAGTGGATGTATCCCGTGAACGAGGAGGTAAAGCCCCCGGCCTGCTTCGGCTATGCCCTCGATGTCAGCAAGGCAAAGATCGTCTCGATACCGAGCGAGGAGCTCGCCAAGAACACTGACAAGTGGCTCAAGGAGTGGACGGCCGTAATGGTCGAGGGTAAGAGTCCCGAGGAGATATCGCCAACTCCCTCACAGAGCTCCAAGGCAAGTTCAACTTCCACCACCAACAAGGTCTGCGGGCCAGCCCTCGTGGTGGCACTGGCAGTCCTACCACTCCTCCTAAGGAAGAGAAAGTGAACCTTTCCTTTTTACCACAAATTTTATAAGACCGCTTTAAAACCTTCTGGCGAGGGCCCGTAGCCTAGCAGGATAGGGCGCCGGCCTTCTAAGCCGGAGGTCGCGGGTTCGAATCCCGCCGGGCCCGCCATGCAACTATTCTTCCAAGCCTCAACACATCCCATGGAAAGGCCAACATGCAAAGGTTTATAAAACGTCTCCGGGAAACCCCTTCAGTCGCGAAAATGAGGTCAATAAGAGGTGATGCTCATGGGAAGGACTGTTAAGGTCGGTTCAGCTGGAAGGTTTGGGCCCAGGTACGGTCTGAAGATTAGGAGAAGAGTAGCCGCCGTTGAGGCCAAGATGAGACAGAAGCACGTCTGTCCCGTCTGCGGAAGGAGGGCCGTCAGGAGAATAAGCACCGGTATCTGGCAGTGCCAGAAGTGCGGTGCAACCTTCGCCGGCGGAGCATACCTCCCGACCACCCCGGCCGGGAAGGTCGCCAAGCGCGTTGTGGCCTCCAAGGCCTGATCCTTTCTAATTTGAGGTGGTTACCATGGTAAAGGCTCTTTATCGCTGTGCGAAGTGCGGAAGAGAAGTTGAGCTCGACCTCGCGACTACGAGAGAGGTTCGTTGTCCCTACTGTGGCAGTAAAATTCTCTACAAGCCCAGGCCTAGGGTTGCAAGGCGTGTTAAGGCCATCTGATTCTTTCGTTTCGAAAGCCTTTTAGCCTCAACTTCCTTCTGAGTGATAGCCATGATGCTGATAACGACTTCCCACAGACCGACGAGGAGGACGAGGAGCTTCGGCCACGACCTGGAGAGAGTCTTCCCCAACTCCCTCTACTTAACCAGGGGGAAGAAGACCATCCAGGATTTGCTGATGGAGGCCTACGAGAGAAACTACGAGAGGCTTTTGATAATCAACGTCTGGAAGGGAAACCCCCTCAAGATGACCTTTATCAAGGTCGACCCCAACGACTGGGGCTACCTCGGATACCTCTACCTTCACGGCATAAAGCTCCAGCGGGAGATAGGTTTCAGGAACCTGAGGCCCATCCGGGAGGAGATGCCCTTCATTGTGACAACGGCCAAGCGCGTCGGGATAGACCACACGGCCTTTGCCCAGGCCTTCGCCGAGCTGACCGGCGGAAAGTTCGTC
Organism: Thermococcus sp.; assembly: GCF_027052235.1. Taxonomy (NCBI): domain Archaea; kingdom Methanobacteriati; phylum Methanobacteriota; class Thermococci; order Thermococcales; family Thermococcaceae; genus Thermococcus; species Thermococcus sp. The sequence goes on along the minus strand of NZ_JALUFF010000064.1, from coordinate 17,298 downwards.
CCGAGGGGCAACAAGAGCCTGACAGCAATAGCGGACAGATACAATACAGACGTCATAGGGGTCATAGAGAACTACCCGCGGGGAATGGCGGTCAACTTCTACCGCCTCGACGTTACGAAGGACAGGGCCGTTGGCCCGCTCATCCTCGTCAAGATATGGATAATGGAGGACGGCCGGAGATGGGACTACAAAGAGGCCCTAGCAAAGAGTGGCCAATCGAGGGGCTGATAGAGATAGCCCTTCCAAACGAGGAAACCGCCAGGGTTGTTTACGAGAGCGTCCGATACGAGCACGAGAGCGTGCCCTACAGGAGGAGCAGGATTGAGTTTTTGAGAAGGGAAAACAGGATAATAATAAAAGTTCTCGCCCGTGACAGCTCTGCCCTGCGGGGAACTCTGAACTCCTACCTGAGATGGATTAAGGTGGCCATTGATTCCCTTGAGGTCTGATCAAGAGCTCAACTCCTTCAAACGGTTCCTGCACTCCTCAAGGCTCTTCCTCAACGCCTCGTTCTCTTTCCTGAGATTCTCGATGACCTCCGTAAGCTCCTTCTCCCTGTTCTTAACGAAGGCCTCCAGACGGGTGAGCTCGGACTCTTTTTCCTTTAGCGAGAGCTCCTTCTCCTTCAGCTCCGCCATCTTCTCTGAATACTCCCTCATAAGGGCTGAAAGCGCCCTCTCCTGGCTCGTCAGGTCAAGCAACTTCTTGGATACCTCTGCCCTCTCCCCCTCAAGCTTGGAGTACTCCTCGAAGAGCTTCCTCTTCTCCTCCTCAAGCTCCTTTCTCCGGGACTCAAGGGCCTTTTCCAGTGCCTCAAGCCTCTCCTCCCGGGAGTTAAGCTCCCTCTCGTAGGACTCAAGCTCCTCCCTGAGCGCTGACAGCTTCTTCTCCTCCTCCTTTATTGAGAGCTCCCTTTCATCGAGCTCCTCGGACCTTTCCTTTAGTTCGCTCTCCTTCTCTTTCAGCAGTTCTATGAGCTCGGTTATCCTCCGAAGGCTTTCATCGAGCGTTTTTTCTCTCTCGGCAATCTCTTTAAGCTTCTCATCGAGCTCCGCTTTGAGTTCCTCAGCCGACGCGACTTCCTCCTCCCTCCTCTTGAGCTCGGCCTCGATGTCCTTGAGCCTCCTCTCCCTCTCAAGGAGTTCGGATTCCCTCTTTTCGAGCTCCTCAATCTTTGAGAGAACATTTGCTAGCTTTTCATCGAGGGATTTCTCAATTTCGGAGACGTGCTTTTCCCGGGAGGCTATTTCCTCCTTCCTCTTCTCAAGTTCCCCCAGCTCGGCAAGGAGGGCCTCCTTCTCCACCCTCAGGGAGGAGACCTTCTCAGAGAGTTCGCTGAGTTCTTCCTCCAGCTGGGTTTTCCTCCTTTCAAGATCCTCCAGCTGTGAAATCCTCTCCAGTACGTACTTTCTGACATCTTCAAGCTTCTCCCTCTCCTCTTCCAGGCTTCTGGAGGAACTCCTGAGGAGTTTGATTGCATCGTCCAGTCCTCTTATCGAGTCTGGCAGTTCCTCCGAGATGAGCTTCAGGTCTTCAAGCAGTTTTTCGTAACGTTTCCCCTCTTCCTCCAGCCTTTCAAGTAGGGATTTGAGGTCATCAAAGACTTTTCCGGCGGTTTCGTTTGTCCCTCTGAGCTCCGAGAGCACTTCCCCGATTTTCTCAACTAGCCGGGCGTATTCCTTGAGGCTGGCCCTCTGCTCCTCAAGGAGAACCGTCGCGAGAACCAGGGTAAGCTCCTCCTTCGAAAGACCCTTGCCTCTCTCGACCTTGGCGAGAATCTTGGCCGCATCCGGGGAGTACTTCCGATATCCTTCGAGAGTCTTAAACTCAAGGCTTTCGGACATCCTCAACACCCCTTTCAATTGCCTTAAGGCCCTCAACCGCGTCAAACTTTGAGGAGAGAAGCCCGAAGTTGACGAGGGTGGACTCCCTGAGCTCGAACAGCTCGCCCCTAAGGGCCTCAAGCTTCTCACCCTGTATGTCGAGAAGCCTCTCCTGGAGCTCTATCTGCTTGGTGAGTGCTTCCTCAAAGTCCCTAAGTTCTTCCATGAAACTCTGGTAGCGTTCCTCCTCGGCCGAGGAGAGCTCTGAGAGGAGCTTCTTGAGCTCGTATGTCATCGCCCTGATGTTGGCCTTCAGCTCGGTGTTCAGGGTCTTTATCATAGCTATGGACTCGTCCAGAGCGCTTATCCTGTACTCAAGGTCAACTATCTGGCCGGTGAGGGTATCGGAGGCCTCCTTGATGGCTTTCCTGAGTTCCTGTTCGGAAATCGATATGCGCTCCCCGAGGCGTGAGATGTTCTCCGAGATTCTGCCTTCTGAGGAGTTTAGGGCCTCCCCAATGGCCACTATGGCCTTCCTGTTGGCCCCAATCTCCTTGGAAATTTCAGAGTTCCCGGTCTCAATCCTCTTGCCGAGGGCGGAGATAGAAGTTAGTATTGCGTTCTGGTTCTCTTCAAGGGCCCTAACGTGCTCATCAACGTTCTTAAGCTCGGAGAGAACCTCTTCGATGCTCCTCTGCATCTTGGTCAGTTTTAGAACAGTGGTCTGAAGCTGTCCTGTAATAAACTCAATGTCCTCTTCCCCCACGGTGTGCACCCATCACCTTTCTCAGCCCTCAAAGTATTAAAGTGTTTTCCATTGGGGGTCATCAGGTTATACACCGGAGTATGAGGCCGGCAAAGGCCGGGTGTATCCCAAAGTATTTAAAGCTCGGCCCTTATTCTAACCCGGTATTACGATTACGGAGGTGCGAACATGCAGAACATCCCGCCCCAGGTTCAAAACATGCTGGCCCAGCTTGAGAGCTACCAGCAGCAGCTCCAGCTCGTCATCCAGCAGAAGGGAAAGGTTCAGGCAGAGCTGACGGAGGCAAAGAAGGCCCTTGAGGAAATCGAGAAGCTCCCCGAAGATTCGGTAATCTACAAGACAGTCGGAACGCTGATAGTGAAGACCACGAAGGAGAAGGCCCTGGAGGAGCTCAGGGAGAAGGTCGAAACCCTCGAAGTCCGCCTGAACGCCCTTGAGAGGCAGGAGAAGAAGCTCAACGAAAAGCTCAAGGAGCTGACGGCCAAGATACAGGCCTCCCTCAAACCGCCCGTGGCGGGCTGACCTCTTCTTTCTTTGGAGGGCCTTCCGATGAGCGGGGGGAGCACGAGGGTAATCCACATAGGCCTCCCTGAGTTGAGCGAGGATGAGGTCATAGCCCTCGGCGAGCTGGCCCAGAAGGTCATCCTGAAGAGGGTATTCGACGAGCTAGCGAGGAGCGAGGTCAAGGACATAGAGGTCACGGCAAGGATAAACAGGGGGGAAACCCTCGACCTTGAGATTGAGGTCTACCTGGAGGTTCCAATCTTTGTAAAGGTTGACGTTGATGCCCTCGTTGAGGAGGCAATAGAAAAGGCCTATGAGGCCGTTGAGAGGAAGCTGAGGGAGATATCCAATGAAAGGAAAGATAAAACTCAAACGCCTCCTTGAGAGCCCGGGGGATAAGTCCTTCCTCCTCCTCTGCCACCACAATGCTGACCCGGACTCTCTGGGCTCGGCCATAGCCTTCGCCAGGTTTCTGAAGTCCCGGGGTTACGAGAGGGTTAAGATAGGCGTCGCCCAGAGCGTCTCCTCCTACGCGAAAAAGCTCCTATCTCTCTCCCCCGTTCCGGTAGAGAAAAACCCCAAGGTGAGTGAGAACGTTGTTGTAATCTTCGACACCTCGTCGCTGGAGCAACTTGAGCCGATCGAGATTCCCCCTGGGAGGTTCGTTGTCCTTATAGACCACCACGTTGAGAAGGAGAAGCCGATTAAAGCGGACATAGCTGTTGTTGACTCCTCCAAGACCTCGACCGCTGAAATTGTATGGGAGCTTTTCAAGTACTTCCGCTTCGCTGATGAGGAGAGCGTGAAGGCCCTGCTAGCGGGAATAGTCACCGACACGGCGAATTTCCGCTTTGCCAACGCGAGGACGTTCAAAGCAGTCTCGGAGATGTTGGGACGCTTTCCAGTTCAGATGGGCGAGATTTTCCAGCTGGTGGCTCCCGTTAGCGATGAGAACACCGACCAAGCGAAGAGGATGGCAATCCTGAAGGCCTGTCAGAGGCTTGAGATAAGGAAGTTCAGGAGGTACGTTATAGCCATCTCAAGGGTTTCTGCCTACGAGTCCTACGCCTGCAAGGTCTTTCTCCAGCTCGGGGCGGATATAGCGATAGTCGGGAGCGAAAAGAAGGGAGTGAGGATTTCGGCGAGGGCCAGGGAGAGCCTCGTCAAGAAAGGCCTCCACCTCGGGAGGATAATGGAGAGGGTCGGACCGATTATAGAGGGCTCTGGAGGTGGTCACGCCGGGGCCGCTGGTGCCAACGGCAGGAAGAACCTCGACGAGGCCGTGAAGCTCATCCTTAAGGAGATTGAGAAGTTTTTGAAGGAGGTGGAGTGATGGCGCGCTGTCCGGTTTGTGGTAAGCCCCTCGACTGGGGGCAGCTGGTGGAACAGATGCTGGCCCTAGAAAACGCGAGGGAGGTTATGAAGGACAGGGAGCTCTTCATCGAAACCCTTGAGGAATTTGTCTTCAAGTGCCCTCACTGCGGTGAGGAGTTCTATGGCAGATACCTCCCGAGGGAGGAGGTCGAGAAGGTCTTTGAGCTCCTCAACGAGTTTAAAGGCTCGATAGATTGGGAGAGGAAGAAGGTTCGCCTGAGGCTGAACAGTCTTCTGGCACTGGACACGATGCTTGAACAGTGGGACAGGAAGGTGAAGGGGTAGGCTTTTTAGTGTTCCCGCCCTAAACCCCTCAGGTGAAGGGCGTGGAGAAGGTAGCCGAAAGGCTCCGAGTTGGCGATTACAGGGGCTCCCTCAGGGAGGCCCTCACCGTTGAAGACCCCCTAAGGAAACTCGTGGCCCTTCTAAGGGTTCTGGAGGAGTTCCCCAGGGAGGAAGTTCTCTACCACATGCTCGAAACCCTGGAGAAAGTAGAGGACACCCCAGGAAAGGCCCTGGGACTTTCGATAGTCGGAAGGGCCCTCTACATCATGGACAGAGAAATAGACGCCGAGAACTACTTTGAGCGCTCCATACAGCTGGCGAGAAGGATACGCTCCCCCAAGCTCAGAGGCGAAGTTCTCGGAGGAATAGCGAGGAACCTCGCCTGCTCCGACAGGTACACCGACGCGTACCTCCTCTTCTGGGAGGCCGTTGAGACCCTGAACTCATCGAGGGGCCTTTCTTCGGGCGTCATCTCCTCCCTCCTCAAGCTCGCGAGGCTCATAGAGAAGAGTGCCGACGAGACAGGTAGCGAGATGGCCCTCAGCCTCTACCGCCTCGCCCGGGATGTTTACGAGTCCGCCCACTTTCAGCTACAGGCGAGGTATCTTGAGGAGAAGATAGCCCTCATAGAAGACCTCAGGAAGAGGGGCAGACGGGTGATAGACGAGCTGATAGAGAAGGGAGAGGCCTCAAGGGCTGTGGAGCTTATGCGCTTCCTCGAACCGGAGGAGAGGGCTGTGGAACTGCTGAAGCTCGCCTACTGGCTGTTCCTCCACGGGAGGGAGAGGCTCGCGAAGGAAGTGCTCGGCGACGCCCTCGACCTCATACTCGTCGGGAAGTTTACACCCAGAGACGTTGAGATTGCTGGAATAGCGCGTTCCCTCCTCAGGATAGGCCGTCTTGAGGAACCCCTCGTCCTGGCTGGCCTCGTGAGGGATAGAAAGCTTGCCTCAGAACTTCTGGGGGAGATAGCGGTCGCCTACGCACGCGCCGGTGAAGAGAACAGGGCGCGGGCCATCGCGGAGGGGATAAGTGACGAAAGCATTAAGAACCGCGTTTTGAAAGCCCTTCAGGGTGGTAAAGGTGTGGGACACGAGCAAGGATTACCGCTTACTGGTGGCGGAGAAGGCGATAGAGCTCTTCCTGAAGACGATAGAAGGGGCGAAGTTCAAGGGACACTGGGACAAGAAGAGGGCGATTCAGCTGGCGAAGGAGATGCTCCCTGAGATACAGGCGATGCGCTACAGCTACATAGAGCCAAAGGAGCTCATAGAGACCCCCCAGATGAAAGCACTAAAAGAGAAGGCCCTGGCCATAATTGAGGCCTTGGGCGGAGAAGACTGGCACCACAAGTTCCTCAGCAACGCCTTAAAGGATGAGCGGGAGAAAGTTGAGGAGCAGGTTGCAAAGATAAAGTTCTTCCTCAACACGATTCTCGGTCTCGACAAACGCTTAGCCCTAGGTAAGATAAACGACCCGGTCATAGCGGTGGACATAAAGGTCGGCGAGGTTATGAGCGTCGCTAAGCATCCAAACGCCGACAGGCTTTTGGTTACAAACGTCAACATCGGCGACAGAGCTGTTACCGTCGTGACGAACGATTTAAGCGTTAAGGAAGGAAACCGCGTGGCCGTTGCACTTCTCCCGCCGGCAAACTTCAGGGGAATAGTCAGCGAGGGCATGTTCCTTGGAGCTGGAGAAGGCATTCTAAAGGACGTTAAAGGAGAAATCGGAGGGCTTCCGAAGGGGATTCCCCTTGAGGCTCTCAACGAGACGAGGAATTTAGTTGAGGCGTTTCTGAAGAGTTGACTTTTCGCTTTTTGTTTCAATGTATCCGCTAGCTTACTCGATTACTCTTCTTTCTTTTAGCGCATTCCCCTCGTAAAACCCACCTCTGAATAAATTCGTACTCGAAAAAAAGGGAGGAATTTTTACTTAAAATAAAAGGAAAGATTTATATGCTAACATTCATAAGCGTTATGAAAACTCTCGGGAGGTGAACAACTTGAGATGGAAGCCACTGTTCGCAGTCCTTTTAGGACTGCTGATGGTTGGAGTGATGGCCGGAAATTCCTATGCGTTACCCCAAAAACCTGGCTCTCCCATTCACTCCCCCGAGACATTGATAAAAGTTTTTACGGGATCCACTGCACTAGTTCAAGCCCAAGCTTTTCTTAAAAAGCTTCCAGTGACGCTCACTTTAAACCTCAGTTCACTGAGCGATGTAACTTTCTTTGGAGTAGCTCTAAGACCCACAGATAGCGGAGTTTACATCCCAGCCTATTACATAGTTCAAGGGGCAAAGCCAAAAGACTACCCCACCCTTCAAGAGAAGTTCCTTGAAGTTGCAAAAAGCCATTTCAAGGCCAGGGTCTCGAATATAAAAATAGCCTCATCCATTGAACCTAGTGTAAAATGGAACTATGCAGGGAGTATTGAATATATAACATCAGCTGTATCGTTCCTAGACCAAAAAGGAATGCTCCAACTCAAAGGGTTTTACTACTATTGCATTATCAATGAGAACACCATCGAATACTATGCAAAAACAAAAGTTCGCGGGGATGTTTCTCCTAGAGCTGCACTCAAAGAAATTCACCTTCATGTTAGTGGACCAAAAGACTACGAGAAGATAGATGATTTCCTTCCCGACGGACACATTGGACCCGTTACAAGTTACTCCCAGTCGGTCATGGTAGAACTCCACTCCAACAAAGTTGCACAGATAAGTGCAAGCGCAGGATATACCACAAATACTCTATTTCAGGATGGACGCCCACACATTTAATCCAAACAAGTACGTTGACTTTTATGCCTATGACTTCAATAGAAAATCCTGGCTAAAGGACTATCCTGCGTGGGGCAGGTCATTCTACTTCAATACTGCTCTAACAATGAAATCTATATCACCGGGAGATGCCTGTTATTTCGGTGTCTTTAAATATAAAGCAAGTGCCAAGTTTTATTTCCAAATGCCAGTAGGAGTAGTACCAGCAGTAACAAAACCACCCAAGGACATAGAGATTTCCGTATATGACGGTATTCCATAGTTAACATTTTTACTTTTTGCTGTGCTTTTTTGAAGACTGATTTTGTCTTTGGCGTACTATAAAGATCGCATTATGCTTAAGACAATTCAATATGAAAAAGGGTATGCGAGTGTGATATGGAGGTGATGGAAGTGCGGTTTAGATTTTTCTTTTCAACTCCTTTCTTCGCTCTATCCATGTATTCTCTGTACTTATCCCTTATATTTGCACTTACCCATCTTTCCATCTTAGGTGACGAACCCAGCTTAACCATCGACCTTTTACCGGTTGCTCTCGGCATCTTCGTGCCTGCAATCTCCTCATTCATCTTCTTAAGGAAAAAGAAAATGTCTCCAGGGTTTTTTGGGTAGTCTCCACGGCCATTGTGATGTTAATGTCTATTGTTATATACCCCATCATCATGAGAAACTGCACTCCCACAACCTGCGACGATGAGAGTGCATGGTTCATCCCGACGACACTGGTCAGCTTGGGCTTTTTGGTTGGGGCAGTAACATACAAGCTAGTTGGTAAGTATAAAGCAAAGCAGAAACCTTATAATTTTCATTATTGAGACTAAATTGAGACTAAGGATAGCTAAGATAACTGTGTCCGGAGGAGGGATCCAGTGAGGCGCTCCCATGTCGCTCTGGTTTTCCTGCTCGCCGTTATCATAGGAGTGCTCGCGGTCTATTATCCGGGTTCTAGAGGGGAGAACAGCCCAAACTTACCACCCTCACAAAACGACAGTTCTCTGAAGTGCCCTTCAACAGCTTTCAGCGGACAGAGATTCTCCCTCAGCTGGGGCTTCGTTGTCCTTAGAAACGAGAGCAAAGTTAGTACCGTTCCCCTCGTAAAGTTCAGCGTTGGCCAGTACGGCAAAACGAACGTGAGCACTGGCAACGTGACGGCAAACGTCCCCCTCGTGGTTTTAATGGCCTGCAGTTACGATGGAAAGCCCCTCTGGAACCTCACCCTTTCCGGCTACGCTTGGGCCTACGATGATAGGGAATACGGCATTGAAGCAAACGGAACAGTGGCTCCAGTAGTCCTTGCAACAAATACGAGCGACTACCTCTACGTCCTCGTTTATCAGACCTCCCCAAGACAGTTCTCGGACCTCAGGAGGTATGCACCGGAGGATTACTTCTACGTTTTCGGCAAAAACGGAACGGTTAGAAAGTTTGACCTTGGCGGGGGTTACGTCCCCATCAGGAACGCGTTTTTGGTTTCCAACGGTAGCTACGTCCTCATGGGACTTGAGCAACCCCAGCTCGATGGCTCGCCTCAATCCGGCTACGTCATGATTCTGAACGGAACAAAAGTAGTTTGGAGCAGACTCTTCCAGATGAACGACCCAAGCTGTCTCTGCTACGTGGTTTCCGGCTGGGGCAGGATTGACGGGAACGGCTGCGCGACCTTCGGGCTGTACGACGGCTATGCTACCTACTGCAACGGGACGCTGACGTTTCACCGGAACTCTGACGGGTGAGTGTTGGGGATGATGGGAATCGTCTTAACCCCTCTTGTGGCCTACGCCCTGCTCTTCGTGCTCCCGGCGGTATACGATGAGATGCCCCGCGAAAAGGCCGACCTCATAGCGGCCATTCTGTACGCCATCGTCCTGCTTCCGTCTTCTTTCTACTTCACCTTCGTAAGTGCGGCGATGATCGACACCTTCGGAATCGACGCACACCTCCCTGCGCCCCTAGACCTGCTTGCGATACTCCTCTTCGCGTCAACGATGGCCACTGCCATAGCGTCCATTCCGCTCCTACTGATAAGGAAGAAAAGGGGAATAATGAGGCCAGTTGCCGGGATTTTCGCAGCTTACCTTTTCCTCGACTTGGTTGTCCTGCTTCTCTTTGGCTCTATTGGCTCCTGAACTCCATCCTCTTCCTAACGACCTCCAGAGCCCTCTCCGCGTCTTCCCTGAACTCAGGGAGGCCGAGCTTCTCCATCGTCTCCGGCAGTGGGACGCCAAGCTCTTCGTCCCAGCCCCTCAGCCGGTAGAACTCCCTTCTCGCCTCAAGGAAGTCGTTGTAGTCTATGAATGCCGCGTTGCCCTTTGCCGGCCCATCCGGCTCTGGCTCCCACCAGCGCGGCGGAATCGTGTCGTCGAGCGGCGGCGTAACCCAGTCGAGGGCGTTATGTATGCGCGCGATGCTCTCAACGCCCCAGGCCCTTCTCCGCAACTCCTCCACCGTCCACTCCTCACCCGTAACTAGGGAGTAAAGCCTCGCAAGGTCTTCCATCTTGTAGGGCACGAACTTACACGTCCCGAGCATATCCGTGATGTAGCTCTCGTCCCTGCCCTCTATCATCGAGGGAACCAGCTCTTTAGCTGGCCCCTGGTTTGGCAGCTGGTGCGGTCTCGGCCAGCCGCGGAGGTGGGAAGCGCCAACGTCGGCCGTCGCGTAGCTCAGCGCGTACGTCCTCCTCCCGCGCGGATCCCATGCTGGTGCCTCCATCCCCTTGACGTGGACAGCTAAATGGCATCCCCTGCCGAGCCTCTCGCAGGCCCTCTTCACGCCATCGGCTAAGATTGCCCCAAAGCCCTTCCTCTCGGCCATTAGCTTGATGAGCTTCTCTTCAGCTTCCTCGTCGCCGAAGCCCTTAACGGGGAAGCCTATCTCGTCTTCACCAATAAGACCGCGCTCGACCATCTCGAAGAGCCAGGCTATCGTGTTTCCAGTCGCTATGCTGTCCAATCCAAGGTTGTTGACGAGCCAGTTGAAGTAGGCCACCGCCGGGAAGTTGAAAACGCCGGTGGCAGCGCCGAGCATCGCTATGCTCTCGTACTCGGGCTTTATGCGGAATTTCCTGCCCCTGTATTCCACCTCAACATAGCGGGCGCACTTTATGGGACAGCTCTTGCCGTGGACGAACCACTCGGGAGTTACTTCGTATTTCTTAACCTCATCTCCGGCGAGCTTTGAAGCCAACTCGTCGGGAATGTAGGGCCTTGAGAAGTTGTAGGCCGGACTCATGCCGAGGGAAGCGGCACTTCTCAGGGCGTCGCTCGTTCCGTAGTTCCTCGTGTGCTCGTACTTCGGGTTGGTCGCGAACTCGTTGTAGTACTCCTGCCACAGCCTCTGGAACTCCTCTGGATTGGCAACCTTTGGCCTCTGGCCGGGCTCGACGACGATGGCTTTAACCCTCTTGCTCCCTAAGACCGCTCCCAACCCACCTCTGCCGCTCGCCCTCTCGGTGTCATAAACAACGTTGGCAATCCTGCTGAGCTTCTCTCCCGCCGGGCCGATTAAAGCGATGCTCGCCTTCGGGTGCTCCTTCCATATCTCCCGGGCAACCTCATAGTTGCCCCTGCCCCATAGGTGCCCAGCCGGGAGAATCTCAACCCTTCCATCGTGGATGTATAGATAGACAGGCTCCTCGGCCCTGCCCTCGATTATTAACGCGTCAAAGTGCCCCTTCAGCTTCGGCCCGAAGGCGTCTCCTCCGCTGGAGTCACTGATGAGCCTCGTCTCCGGGCTCTTGCTTACCGCTATTACCTTGCTTGAACCCGGAACTAAGCCGGTCATTCCACCAGGTGCAAAGACGAACTTGTTGGCAGGGCTGAGCGGATCGGTTCCCGGCGGAACCTCGCGGTAGATCAAGTAGTAGCCGAGGCCCTTTCCGCCTATGAACCTCCTTATGACATCGTCCGGCAGTTCTTCGTAGGTAACCTTCCCCTCGGTCAGGTTGACGCGGGCTATTCTGTTGTGGTAGCCGTACATCAGACGCACCTCCTGGCTTTTTCCCTATCCTCCTTCGACAGGCGCCAGCCCATGGTTCCAAAGTTCTCCTCCACATGCTCCTTTCTGCCGGCCTTTGGAATGGCTATAACGTTCTCCTCCCAGATGAGGTAGTTCAAAGCGACCTGAGCAGAGGTCTTCCCGTACTTCTTCCCTATCCCGGCGAGGCATTCATTCCTCGCCAGCGTCCCCTTTTCGAGTGGCGTGTAGGCTATCAGGGCAATCTTCTCCCTCTTCATGTAGTCGAGGAGGCCACTCGTCTCGGGCCAGCGGTCTTTGATGGAATACTTGACCTCGTTCGCTACAATCTCGTACTTCCTCATCGCTTCCTGCGAGCGCTTGAGAAGCTCAAGGTCAAAGTTGCTGACGCCTATGTACCTTATCAGCCCCTCGTCAACGAGTTCCTCCAGTGCGTGAAGCGTCTCCTCTATCTTTTTCCAGCTGTCCCCGGGCCAGTGGAGGAGGTAGAGGTCTATGTAGGTTCCCAGCCTCTTAGCGCTCGCCCTTGCGGCTTTCTTGGCCTCGGTGTAGCCGAAGTGAGTCGGCCAGACCTTGCTTATGATGAATATCTCCTCGCGCTCGAAGTCCCTTATCGCCTCTCCAACGAGCTCTTCACTGTGCCCGGCACCGTAGAACTCGGCCGTATCGATGAGGTTTATTCCGAGCTCAAGACCATATTTAAGAACTTCAACGCTCTCCCTATCCCTAGAGTAGTCGGGACTCTCCTTCCCGCCTATCCCCCACGTGCCCATTCCTATGGCGGTAACTTTGTCATCGCCTATCCGCTTAAGGTCCAAAACCCTTGCCATTTTCACCACCGGTAGAATTAGGAATTCGAACTTAATTAAGGTTTCCGTCTGAACGCTAAGATAAAAGAGCAAATGTGGGTAACGAATGGCTCAACCGACGAGTGCGTTTTTGAAACCAAAATCCCTCACAAGTCTCCTCGCTTCCTCCATCTCCTCCAGCGTGAGGGTTCTGGCTATCTCCCGGTACTCCATCGCCCTGTACTCGGGCCGGTACTGGAACATCACGTTGAGCCTGATATTCCTCCCAAGGTTTTCGGCTATCCACTTTAGTATTGGCTCCGTGCAACAATCAAGGTGTCCCGGAACGACGAGATGCCTTATGAAGAACTCCGCACCGTAGTGGTTTTTAGCCAGAAGAAAGTTCCTGGTGACGACCTCCCAGTAGCGGGGAACCTTGGAGTACTTTCTGGCACAGGCGTCGTTGCCCCACTTGAAGTCGCCGAGGTAAAGGTCGACAACCCCGTCGAGGAGCGCCATGGCATCTTCCCTCATGTACATGTTGGAGTTCCACACGACAGGAATCGGGACTTTAACGTGCCTCAGCGTTTCGAGAACGAAGGGCAGGTTCGGTGTGGGCTCGCCCCCGACGAAGTTCACGTTTTTAGCCCCCATCCTGAAGGCCCTCTCCATCTTAAGGGCCATGAACTCCGGAGAAAGCTCAACCCCAACGCGGAACTGGCTTATGTCCCAGTTCTGGCAGAACACACAGCGGAAGTTGCATCCAGAGAAGAAGACCGTGTAGGAAGGAACGAGCTCCGGCTCCTCTCCGTAGTGGAGGAAGTAGCTCGCAACGAGGGTTTCCCTTACGCGGCAGTAGCCCACGCTTTCTTTCCTGTTCACACGGCATCTAACCTCGCAGAGGGTGCAGGAGTCGAGTATTCTGTCGGCTATGGTGGCCTTAAGGTCGAGGAGGCTCTTTCCGGGCTTTTCCCGGAGGTCGTTCTCCCTCAGCTTTTCCATGCCCTCATCGTGGAGCTCCCACAGCTCTTCTAGAGGCTCATCCCCGCGGAAGCTCACGGGAACTTTGCTGGCCTGCAGGAAGGCTGGCTCCTCTTCCCCGGCGAGAATCGAGAGGTACCTTGGGAGTGCCCTCCTAGCGCCCTCCATCATTAGAATTTGGAAAGAAAAGTTAAAAGCCTAAGCCCCGAACTTCTCGCTCCTGTTCATTAAATCCATCATTATCGGAACGATGTCGTGTCCCTTTATCCTGCCGAGGCCTCCCCTCATGCACTCCCGCTCGCCGAAGCTCTCAGTGTGGTCTGGTCTAACTCCACCGCCGGCAATGAGGAGCGGAACCGGGTCGCCGCTGTGGTTCATCACTTCGCATGGCGTTGAGTGGTCGCCTGTTATCGCTATGACAGTCTCTTCAAGGTCGATGTGGTCGAGTATGTAGCCTATCATCCTGTCGGCCTTCTCTATCATCTCCGCCTTGAGCTTGGGGTTGTTGTCGTGGCCAGCTGCATCTGTCGGCTTGAAGTGCAGGAAGACGAAGTCATAATCTTTGAGCAGTTCAACTGTCTTTTTGGCCTTTGCCATCTCGTCGGTGTTGTATTCGCCGGTGGCTCCTTCAGGGGTGTAGACATCGAATCCTATCGCCCTCGCGACGCCCTTGACGAGCGAGACCGCTATAACCGCTCCGGCCTTCACCTTCCACTGCTCGGTGAACTTCATCGGGATGTTGGGATATGTTCCTGCACCGCGGATGAGGAGGTAGTTGGCAACCGGCTTGCCCTCTTTCCTGCGCTTCTCGTTGATTGGGTGCTTCTCAAGGATTTCATGAGCCTGCCTCACAAACTCCTCAAGGATTTCGGCAACGCGCTTGCTCTCCTCGTCCTCCCAGGTAAAGGGATGTGGTGGCTTTCCAGCCTCGTGTGGGTCGTTCTCTCCAACGCGGTAGCCTTTGGCCATGCCCTTGAGGACTAAAACGGCCCTGTGGCCGGTTGCCCCAACGAAGATGAACGGAACCGGGAGCTTAACGTTCTCCTGAATGGCCTTCGCCAGTTCGTGGGCCTCCTCCGTGCTTATCCTCCCCGCTCTCCTGTCAACTATTATCCCGTTCTCAATGGTGGCGAAGTTGACGCGGAAGGCAAGGTCGTCCTCCTCGAGGTCGAGACCAACGCCGAGGGCCTCAAGGAAGCCCCTCCCGCGGTAGACCTTGTAGGGGTCGTAGCCGAATATGCTGAGATGAGCGGTGTCGCTTCCCGCCGGTTGCCCGGGCTTTATCGGGTCCTGCTGACCGAGAATGCCGATTTTCGCGAGCCTGTCCATGTTCGGCGTTTCAGCGTGCTCAAGGGGGGTCTTTCCGCCGAATTCCTTGATTGGCCTGTCGCCGAGGCCGTCGAGGATTATGAGCAGTCCCTTCCTTTTCTTCATGATATCACCGAGGGTGGTTAGTTAAGCGGGTTAAAAGCTTTGCCGGCGGAAAGCTTATCAATGGGCGGGCAAACTTCGGGTGGGGAGGGAAGTGGGAATTATAATCTGGGGCTCTGCAATAGCGGTTGGAATAATACTCCTCGTAATATTCGGTGACAAGCTGTCGGATAAAATCATCGATGTGGCCAGAAAAGCTGGCGTTTCCCCATTGGTTATAAGCCTCGTCATAATAAGCTTCGCCACAACTTTGCCGGAGATAACGACGAGCGCCCTGGCGAGTTTTGAGGGGGCCGAGGGAATAGCCCTTGGAAACGCCCTTGGAAGTATTTTCGCCAACATCGCCCTCATTCTCGGCTTGGCCTCTCTCGTAAGGCCCCTCAAAGCTGGTGAAGGAGCCTACGAGAACTCCCTGGTTATGCTCCTCTCCCTTGGACTTGCGATGCTCCTCTCGGTTGACGGGGTTCTCTCACGCCTCGACGGGGCAATCCTGCTGATAGCTTACGGAGTTTACCTCAGGTGGCTCTACAGGAGACACTTCAGACCCGGAAGGGAGAGGGCCAGGAGAAGGGAGAGGGCAACCCCGCTGGACTACGCGCTGTTGTTGATCTACGGCGGTTTAATGGTCGTTGGGGCCAGGATGGTAGTTTTCGGGGGCAAGAACATCGCCGAGGTCCTTGGAGTTCCGGAATACGTTATAGGGGCGACGATAGTTGCCATCGGAACCTCCCTTCCAGAGATGACGAACGCCCTCTACGGGGCCGTGAGGGAGCGCGGGAGCATCAGCGTCGGCAACATAATAGGGGCCAACATAATGAACGCCCTCGTCGTTCTGGGGATAGCTTCCCTCATAAGGCCCCTCCCTACCGAGGCCTCAACACTCACCGTGCTTTTGGTTCTACTTGCCATGATACCGATGATAGTCTCGCTCAAGAGGAGCCAGGGGCTTGGAAAGGATATCGGGGGTTACTTCCTCCTGCTCTATGCCCTCTACCTCTACCTGCTCTTCTCGGGGGCAAAGCTATAAGTTTTTAAGCCCCTCTTCCTTCCCCCGCCGGAGGTGAGAGCTTGAAAGTCCTCTGGGCACCGTGGAGGATTGAGTACATACGCTCACCCAAGCACGACGGATGCATATTCTGCGACTTTCCGAAGGAGAACCGCGACAGGGAGAGGTTAATCCTCCACCGCGGAAAATACAGCTTCGTGATAATGAACAACTACCCCTACAACCCGGGCCACGTCATGATAGCCCCTTACCGGCACGTGGGGAAGTGGGAAGACCTCACAGACGAGGAGCTCCTTGAGATAATGAAGCTCTCACAGCTCATGATAAGGGCCATAAAGAAGGCCATGAACCCGGACGGCTTTAACCTCGGAGTTAACCTTGGCAGGGTTGCCGGGGCTGGAATAGACGACCACGTCCACCTCCACATTGTCCCGCGCTGGAACGGGGATACGAACTTCATGCCGGTAATAGCCGACACCAAAGTAATCCCCGAGTCCCTTCAGGAAGCCTACGACGAGCTGAAGAGGGCGATAGAAGAGGTTGATAACAGGAAAAAAGAGTGAAGGGTCAAACCTCTTCGAGCTTCTTCCTTATTTCCTCGGTGTTCCTCCGCGTTTCCTCAAGGGCACTCTTAAGTCTCTCGACCTCGACCCTGAAGTCGTTTAAGGCCTTGTTCACCTGATAGAAAGCGAAGATAAGCACCACAAGGATTATCAACCCGAGGATTATGCTTATCCACCCGCTTGGAGTTTGCATATGTTCACCTCCCCAAGGCATCTTCATCCCTCCAATCTCATTATCATCTCATTGTCAATGATTATCCGGAACTGCCTTGCTCTATAGTACTTCTTGGCCCTCGAGTCGCCGGGTTCAAGTCGGAGTTCACTCTCAACCAGCCCCGCCTTCTCAAGTTTCTTGAGGTGGAGGTAGAGGAGCTGCCTCGATATGCCGAGCTCCTTTGCCAGCTCATAGACGTACCACTCTTTTTCGCAGAGCATCTTGAGTACCCTGACCCTTATCGGGTTTGAGAGGGCCTCCCCGATTGCCACAAGCTCTTCCAAGGTAACCATTGTCACCACGCTGATGCACGCCTAAGCAAAGCTCTAAAATGAGAAAGGTAAGGGAGAATAAAAGCTTTCCGTCAGCTCCCGACTATGGAGCGGTACTCCTCCTCACTCAGCACCCGGGGCGAGTACTCGACACCGTAGCTGTTAGCCAGCACCCTCGTGAATGCTTTCAGATGGTTCTTGCTGCCAGCAATCAGGCTCTCGAACACGAGCTTTATGTCTTCGTTGTCTGTCCTTGAGAGCCACTCCTCGAGGTCTTTTATATCAACCTCCTCTATTAGTGCCCCAACCTTGAGGGCCTCAATGTCACTCGTCTCGTCCCTGGAAACGAGCTGGTCGTAGAGGGCTTGTATCTCAGGGTTTGTGAATTCTCCTATTCCTTTATCCTCCGCCGGATCGGTCAGGTTGTACTTCTCGATAAGGCCTAGTACCGCATTCATGTGCCTCTGCTCGCTTTGTGCAATCTTCTCGAAAACTTCAAGGCCAGTCTCGTTGTACAGCGTCAAGTAG